>NZ_CM174432.1:4695000-4697500 GCF_057835675.1 Stenotrophomonas sp. GL_101
GTCATGTCGGCCAAGGCAACTTGAGGTTATATGGTCAAGCCTCACGGATCATTAGTATCAGTTAGCTCAATACATTGCTGTACTTACACACCTGACCTATCAACCACATAGTCTATATGGTTCCTTCAGGGGGCTTGTGCCCCGGGAGATCTCATCTTGAGGCGCGCTTCCCGCTTAGATGCTTTCAGCGGTTATCGCTTCCGAACATAGCTACCCGGCAATGCCACTGGCGTGACAACCGGAACACCAGAGGTTCGTCCACTCCGGTCCTCTCGTACTAGGAGCAGCCCCTCTCAAATCTCCAACGCCCATGGCAGATAGGGACCGAACTGTCTCACGACGTTCTGAACCCAGCTCGCGTACCACTTTAAATGGCGAACAGCCATACCCTTGGGACCGACTACAGCCCCAGGATGTGATGAGCCGACATCGAGGTGCCAAACACCGCCGTCGATATGAACTCTTGGGCGGTATCAGCCTGTTATCCCCGGAGTACCTTTTATCCGTTGAGCGATGGCCCTTCCATACAGAACCACCGGATCACTAAGTCCTAGTTTCCTACCTGCTTGATCCGTCGATCTTGCAGTCAAGCACGCTTATGCCTTTGCACACAGTGCGCGATGTCCGACCGCGCTGAGCGTACCTTCGAGCTCCTCCGTTACTCTTTAGGAGGAGACCGCCCCAGTCAAACTACCCACCATACACGGTCCCCGATCCAGATAATGGACCCAGGTTAGAACGTCAAGCACGACAGGGTGGTATTTCAAGGATGGCTCCACTGCAGCTAGCGCCACAGTTTCATAGCCTCCCACCTATCCTACACAGACGAACTCAACGTTCAGTGTAAAGCTATAGTAAAGGTTCACGGGGTCTTTCCGTCTTGCCACGGGAACGCTGCATCTTCACAGCGATTTCAATTTCACTGAGTCTCGGGTGGAGACAGCGCCGCTGTCGTTACGCCATTCGTGCAGGTCGGAACTTACCCGACAAGGAATTTCGCTACCTTAGGACCGTTATAGTTACGGCCGCCGTTTACTGGGGCTTCGATCAAGAGCTTCGCCTTGCGGCTGACCCCATCAATTAACCTTCCAGCACCGGGCAGGCGTCACACCCTATACGTCCACTTTCGTGTTTGCAGAGTGCTGTGTTTTTGATAAACAGTCGCAGCGGCCTGGTTTCTGCGGCCCTCTTCAGCTATAGCTCGCATGAGCCACCAAAAAGGGCGCACCTTCTCCCGAAGTTACGGTGCCATGTTGCCTAGTTCCTTCACCCGAGTTCTCTCAAGCGCCTGAGAATTCTCATCCTACCCACCTGTGTCGGTTTACGGTACGGTCTGCGTAAGCTGAAGCTTAGGAGCTTTTCCTGGAAGCGTGGTATCAGCGACTTCGCCTTAAAGGCTCGTCTCGGTGCTCGGTCTTAAAGGATCCCGGATTTGCCAAAGATCCAAACCTACCGCCTTTCCCCGGGACAACCAACGCCCGGTACGCCTAACCTTCTCCGTCCCTCCATCGCACTTACGCGAGGTGCAGGAATATTAACCTGCTTCCCATCGACTACGACTTTCGTCCTCGCCTTAGGGGCCGACTCACCCTGCGCCGATTAACGTTGCGCAAGGAAACCTTGGGCTTTCGGCGTGCGGGTTTTTCACCCGCATTATCGTTACTCATGTCAGCATTCGCACTTCCGATACCTCCAGCAGACTTCTCAATCCACCTTCAACGGCTTACGGAACGCTCCTCTACCGCGTACATATAAATATGCACACCCCAAGCTTCGGTTCACTGCTTAGCCCCGTTAAATCTTCCCCGCAGACCGACTCGACCAGTGAGCTATTACGCTTTCTTTAAAGGGTGGCTGCTTCTAAGCCAACCTCCTGGCTGTCTGTGCCTTTCCACATGGTTTTCCACTTAGCAGTGAATTTGGGACCTTAGCTGTGGGTCTGGGTTGTTTCCCTTTTCACGACGGACGTTAGCACCCGCCGTGTGTCTCCCATACAGTCCGTCTTGGTATTCGGAGTTTGCAATGGTTTGGTAAGTCGCGATGACCCCCTAGCCATAACAGTGCTCTACCCCCAAGAGGATACATATGAGGCGCTACCTAAATAGCTTTCGAGGAGAACCAGCTATCTCCGGGTTCGATTAGCTTTTCACTCCTAATCACAGCTCATCCCCGTCTTTTGCAACAGACGTGGGTTCGGGCCTCCAGTACCTGTTACGGCACCTTCACCCTGGCCATGACTAGATCACCCGGTTTCGGGTCTACTGCCCGCGACTATGCGCCCTTATCAGACTCGGTTTCCCTTCGCCTCCCCTATACGGTTAAGCTTGCCACGAACAGTAAGTCGCTGACCCATTATACAAAAGGTACGCAGTCACCCCTTGCGAGGCTCCTACTGCTTGTACGCACACGGTTTCAGGATCTATTTCACTCCCCTCTCCGGGGTTCTTTTCGCCTTTCCCTCACGGTACTGGTTCACTATCGGTCGGTCAGTAGTATTTAG
>NZ_CM174432.1:4700000-4757668 GCF_057835675.1 Stenotrophomonas sp. GL_101
TAAAAATTTAAAGCTGCAGATGCTTGACCGCTGGCAACGTTTCGCTTGCTTTAAAACAATTGATATGTTGCTTGATCAAACGTCTGCAAGATGGACATACATCCTTCCTGCAGGCGCCTTCACAAGATACCTGCGCATACTGTCAAAGAACTTTGGAATCGGCCTCAGCGCCTTCTTCCGTGTGCCCCGACGTTTCCGTCGTTGCTAGCCGCCCATTATAGCCGGCTTATCTGCTTCGTCAACACCTTTTTTCAAGGCCGCTTCACCGTAGTGAACCGTTGTTGCCGATGCCGCTTCGTCGGCCTGATCCGTAGATCGTTTCGTCGTTGCGAGCCGCCTATTATGTCAGGCTTTTCGTTTCCGTCAACACCTTCTTTCGAGGGATGTTGCCGCCGCTTTGGGGTGGTGTTCACCGGGGTGAAGACCGCGCCGCAGCGAGGGAGCGAATACTAAAGACTTCTGGAAATTCGTCAAGGCTTTTCTCCAACTTTTCATCGCAACGTCATCGCTGCGTGCTGCCTGCACATCGCCAACGGCAGCACGCGCGTTGCGCGTGCTGCCGCAGCCTTGCTAACAATGCAGTTCTTGTCATCAGGAATGCATGCGATGTCTGCGGTAGGCAAACGTTCGTTGTTGCGCGATGTGTCGCTGCCATCAGTGATGGCCGGCTTCATTACGGTGTTGGTGGGCTTCGCCAGTTCTGCGGTGATCGTGTTCCAGGCGGCACAGGCGGTAGGCGCATCACAGGCGCAGATCGCGTCGTGGATGTGGGCGTTGGGCCTGGGCATGGGCATCACCTGTATCGGCTTGTCACTGCGCTATCGGATGCCGGTGGTAACGGCGTGGTCCACCCCGGGTGCGGCCATGTTGGTAGTGGGCGCCGGCGCGGTGGGTTACAGCGATGCGATCGGTGCGTTCGTGTTGGCCGCAGTGTTGGGGATGATCGCCGGCTTCTCGGGGATCTTCGCGCGTTTGATGCGACGGGTACCGATGGCGTTGGCGGCCGGCATGTTGGCCGGTGTGCTGCTGCGCTTCGGGCTGGACGTGTTCGTGTCGATGCAGTCGCAGCTGGGCATGGCGCTGGCGATGTTCGTCACCTGGCTGGTCGGCCGCCGCCTGTTCCCACGCTATGCGGTGATCGCCACGCTGCTGGTGGGCGTCCTGGTGGCCGCCGCACAGGGGCTGCTGCACATGCAGGAGGTTCGCCTGCAGTTGGCCACGCCGGTGTTCACCTGGCCGACGCTGTCCTGGTCTGCGGTGATCGGTATCGCCCTGCCCCTGTTCGTGGTGACCATGGCCTCGCAGAACATCCCCGGGGTGGCGGTGATCCGGGCCTCGGGCTACGACACTCCGGTGTCGCCGGTGATCGGCTGGATCGGCGTGGCCAATACGCTGCTGGCGCCCTTCGGGGCCTTTGGACTCAACCTGGCGGCGATCACGGCGGCGATCTGCATGGGCCGGGAGGCACACGAGGATCCGGCGCGGCGCTATACCGCTGCCGTTGCCGCAGGCGGCTTCTACATTGTGGTGGGGCTGTTCGGGGCGACGGTGGCGGCTGTGTTTGCCGCCTTCCCCAAGGAGCTGGTGGCCTGCGTGGCCGGGATCGCGCTGTTCGGGACCATCGCCAACAGCCTGTCGATGGCGCTGCGCGAGGAGACCGACCGCGAGGCGGCACTGGTCACGTTCCTGGTGACCGCCTCGGGGGTGTCGCTGGCCGGGATCGGCTCGGCGTTCTGGGGGCTTGTCGCAGGCGGGATATGCCTGCTGGCGTTGCGGCCACGGTCAGCACGCGGCTGAGCCCGGTCAGGGCTCGAAGAGGAAGGCCACCGCGCCGATCACCACCACATAGATCAGCAGGAACACCGCCACTGCCGCCCAGCGGGTGCCGCCACGTGCGGCCAGGTCGGCGTGCAGGGCGGTTTCGCCGCCGGCGGCGTGGGTGGGGCTGACCTTGGCAATCATGCGTTGGGTATGCCGCAGGTACAGCAGGTTGCCGGACGCGCCGGCGGCAACGCTGGCGCCGAGGGTGATCACCATCGACAGCGAATCGCTGAACCCGACGACGGTTTCGATGATCGAGCTGATGGTGAGCGCGCCGGCCCACAGGGCGGCTACCCCATACATGCGGCGATAGGCCATCCACACCGCGCCAAACAGGAACGCCGGCCAGTTCCAGGTGCCGGCGCCGTCAGCGCCCTGGTCCAGACCCCACTTGCGCCGGTAGACCTCGAAGTTCTTGCCGACGAAGGCGGCGTAGGCACGCAGGTTGTCCGGGACGGCGGGGTCCTGCGCCACAGGCGCGGCAGCCCCCATCGAGGAAGCCGGTGCAGCGTAGGGATCGGCGGGCGTGCCGGGCGCGGCCAGCGGATCGGGCGTAACCGCCGGATCGGCATCGGGCAGTGCGTCGCTGGGGGCCAGCTGGTCGGCGACGGCCTGCAACGGCTGCCACTGCGACAGGCCACGGTGCCAGACCAGGGTGTCGACATCGACCTCCCCCTGCGCCAACAGGTCGCGCAGCCGCGCGGTGGGCAACGGGCCCTGCCGCTGGCGCTGCCGGTCGGCGTAGTACCACTGGGTATCAGACATCGCTCGCTCCTTGAGAGGGGTAACATGAACCCCGGCAGGCAGCCGGGCCGCGCAGGGTAACGGCCCGGGCCGGGCCCGGGCAATGGATCAGAGCGGCAGCACGCGGAAGGTCTGCACCAGCGCGTGGCGGGCGCCGGGCGCCAGGGTGACCACGTCCGGGCCGGCATTGGCCGCTTCCAGGCACACGTAGTTGCGCCAGCCGTCACCGACGTCGGCCATCCCGGCCGCGCCGGTCTGGCCCGGGTTCCAGGCCACCAGCGAGCGGCTGCCGACGGTGGTGATCTCCAGGCTGCGCTTCAGGCCCGGGTCCTTGAGCAGGTAGCGACCGCCGGCGTTGGTATAGATGCGATCGCTGCGCCCGGGATCGCGCGGGTCACGCAGGCTCCAGTCGCCCTGCTGGGTGCGCGCGGTGGCGTAATTCTCGAACTTGTCCAGGTAACTGAGGCCATCCAGCCCCTGCACGCTGACCTGGGTGGCATCGCTGACGTTGAAGTAGTTGTGCAACGCCTGGGTGAAGCTGACCGGCTGGCTGCCGGTGTTCTCGGTGATCAGCCGCTGTTCCAGGGTGCGCCCGATGCGCAGCTGCATGGTCAGGCGCAGCGCAAGGTTGTCCAGCGCGGGCGGGGCCAGGCTGAGCACGACGGTGCCATCGGCGTCGCGGTGCGCGGCGGTCAGGGTCCACGGCACGTTGCGCACGAACCCGTGCGCGGGCACGTCGGTGCCCTGCCCCTGGCGACCGAAGTACGGCCAGCACACCGGCGTACCGCCGCGGATCGGGGTGGGCAGCGGCTGGGCGGTGGGCGACAGCCACATCACGTCCTGCCCGCCCTTGGGTACGTAGGAGAGCAGCTGGCCACCGAATACGGCAATGGCGGCGGAAGCGAAGGGCGTCTCCACTTTCCATGCCGGAAAGCCCTGGAGGTTGACCAGGCTCAACCCCGGGACCTTGGGCAGCGCGGCCGGTGGCGCGGCGGGCGACTGCAGCAGGCGGGCGTGGTTGGGTGGCAGGGTGAACACAGTGGTTGCGGGCATGGTGGTCGGAGGCGTTGGGAGGGGGGGCGCGGCGCGCAGGGCGACAAGGATGCGCTGGCCGGCACGGCCGTCTGCCGGGCGCATGCCCAGGCGCTGTTGTTCGGTCTGGATGGCGCGGCGGGTGGCGGTGCCGACCATGCCATCGGCAGCGCCGATGTCGTGGCCGCGAGCGAGCAGCAGGGCCTGCAGTTCGCGGCGCTCGCCACGGCCGATGCCGGGGTCGTCGGTGGGCCAGGCGGCAGCAATGCCAGGGCCGCCACGTAGGCGGTCGGCCAGGGTGGCGATGGCCAGGGCGTAGCTTTCGGCGGCGTTGTAGGCGTAGATGGCATCGTAGTTGCGGAACACCAGCCATGCCGGACCGGTGGCTCCGGTGGGCAGCAGCAGCGCGGCATTGCTGTCGGCCGGCAGGCCAGCCGGGGCCAGCGCGCCGCCGCCGACCGGGGCGATGCCCAGCGCGCGCCAGCTGGCAAGCGGCTTGCGCTGGGTGCGCCCGGCCACGGCGGTGTTGAAGCCGGCCGGGATCGTCACTTCAATGCCCCACGGCTGGCCGCTGCGCCAGCCGGCCTTGGCCAGGTAGTTGGCGGTGGAGGCCAGCGCATCGGGAATGCTGGCGACCAGATCGCGGCGGCCATCGCCATCGCCGTCAACGGCAATGCGTGCATAAGTGGATGGCATGAACTGGGTGTGGCCGAACGCACCGGCCCAGGAGCCGGTGAGGCCATCGGCCTGCAGGTCGCCGGCGTCGAGCAGCTTGAGCAGGGCCAACAGTTCGCCACGGAAGAACGGTTGCCGGCGGCCGTTGCAGGACAGCGTGGCCAGCGACTGCAGCAACGGGCGCTTGCCGAACACGCGGCCGTAATCGCTCTCCACGCCCCAGACCGCGACGATGGTGGCCGGATCGACGCCGTACTGCGCCGATACCCGGTTCAACAGGTCACGGTGCTGGGCCAAACGGGCGCGGCCATCATCCACCCGCTGGGTGTCCACCAGTGCGGCCAGGTAGTCCCACAGCGGGGTGGTGAACTCCGGCTGGGCGTCCAGCAACGGCAGCACGCTCAGGTCCGGGGTGAGGCCGGTGGTGAAGCGGGTGAAGCCATCGGCGCTGACGCCCTGCTTGAGTGCCTGCGGTTGCAGGGTGGCCAGGCAGCGGTCGAATTCGTCCTGCGGGGCGGCGGTGGCCGCAGCGCTGGCCAGGCACAGTGCGCCAAGCAGACAGACAGACGTGGGCCTCATTGGCGGGAATCCTTGCAGCCAAATAGACCTGCATCATAGCGGCAAGCCGGGTGGATCAAGCCGCCTGCAGCAGGCGCAGGCCGAAGGCCGGCTCGGCAGCGTTCCAGTGCGCGGTCACGCGCAGCCCGGCAGCGGCAGCCAATGCCGCAAACGACGCGTCGGTGTATTTGTGGCTGTATTCGACCGTCATCGCTTCGCCGTCGGCGAAGTCGAACGCATGGCCGGCCACCTGTACGGTCTGTGCGCGGGTGCTGAGCAGATCGGTTTCGATGCGCAGGCGCTCCACGCTATAGCGGGCGCGGTGCTGGAATCCCTCGAGGTCGAAATCGCTGCCGATCTCACGGTTGAGGCGCTGCAGCAGGTTGAGGGTGAACGCGGCAGTGACGCCGGCCGCATCGTTGTAGGCGGCCTCGATCAGCGCCGGATCCTTGTGCAGGTCGATACCGATCAGGGCCAGACCGTCCCTGCCCATGGTCTGGCGCATGGCCTGCAGCAGGGCAACGGCATCGGCGTGGACGAAGTTGCCCAGGGTGGAGCCGGGGAAGAACAGCAGCCGGCGCGCGGGGATGCGCTGAGGTTCGGGCAGGCGCACCGGCCGGGTGAAGTCGGCGCAGACCGGCAGCATTTCGATGTCCGGCAGCGCATCGGCCAGGCGCGCGATGCTGGCCAGCAGCGCGGCGCGGGAGATCTCGATGGGGGTGTAGGCGACAGGATCGGCCAGCGCGTGCAGCAGTCGTTCGGTCTTGCGGCCGCTGCCACTGCCCAGTTCGACCACGTGCAGGCGCGGGCCGACCGCGCGCGCGATCGCCGCGGCACTGTCGTGCAGCAGCTGCAGTTCGGTGCGGGTGGGGTAGTACTCGGGCTGGCGGGTGATCTGTTCGAACAGGGCCGAGCCACGGGCGTCGTAGAAGTACTTGGACGGCAGCTGGCGCGGCGACGCGCTCAGGCCGCGCAGGATGTCGGCGGTAATGTGGGCGCGATCGGGCTGCAGGTCGGTGAGCGCGTCGAGCGCATCGCTGACCGTGCTCATGCCGCATCCCGCGCCAGGCGCACGCCGGAGAACTGCCAGCGGGCCGAGGGCGCAAAGAAGTTGCGGTAGCTGGTACGCAGGTGGTCAGGCGGGGTTGCGCAACTGCCGCCGCGCAGGATCCATTGGCCGTTCATGAATTTTCCGTTGTATTCACCGAGGTTGCCGGCAAAGGGGCGAAAACCGGGATAGGCACCGTAGGCGCTGCTGGTCCATTCCCAGACATCGCCGAACAACTGCAGCAGGTCCTGCGCGTGCCCCTGCCCTGGCGCGGATACGCCGGCCGGATGCAGGCGGTCGGCATCGGCGAAGTGCCCCACCACGGGGCGGCCGGCGGCGGCGGCCTCCCATTCGAACTCGGTGGGCAGGCGCGCGCCGCTCCAGCGGGCGAAGGCGTCGGCCTCGAAGTAGCTGAGGTGGCAGACCGGCGCATGGGGGTCGAGGGTGCGCCAGCCGGCGAGGGTGAACTCACGCGCCAGTTCATCGTCCCAGTACAGCGGGTGTTGCCACTGCTCTGCCTGGCACAGCGCCCAGCCTTCGCTCATCCAGGGGCGCGGCTCACGGTAGCCGCCGGCCTGGACGAATGCCCGGTACTCGGCGTTGCTGACCGGGCGGTTGGCCAGGGCATGGGCGGGCACCAGCACGCGGTGGACGGGCGATTCGTTGTCGTAGGCAAAGCGGGGATCGGCGGGCCACGCCGGCGCGCCGATGTCCACGATCTGCTCGGCACGGGTGTGCCAGCGCAGCGGCACCGCACTGGCATCGAGCCGGGCCAGGTCATCGCGGTACGCCGGCTGCAGCGGGTTGCACCACAGCGCGTGCTTGATGTCGGTCAGCAGCAGCTCCTGGTGCTGCTGCTCGTGGTGCAGGCCGAGCAGCAGCTGGTGCCGCGCCGTTGTCTGCAGCTGGTCGGCCTGCAGCAGCGCGATGACCTGTTGGTCGACCTCGCCGCGGTAATGCAGCACCTCGTCCAGCGAGGGCCGCGAGAGCAGGCCGCGCTGCGGGCGCGCGTGGGCCGGGCCGATGCTCTGGTAGTAACTGTTGAACAGGTAGTGCCAGTCGGCGTTGAACGGTACGTGGCCGGGCTGGCTGGCCAGCACGAAGCGTTCAAAGAACCAGGTGGTGTGGGCCAGGTGCCATTTGCTCGGGCTGGCGTCGGGCATGCTCTGCACCATCGCGTCTTCTGCACTGAGCGGCGCGGCCAACGCCACGCTGCGCGCACGGATGCCGGCGTAGCGCACGGCCAGTGCGGCGGTGGATGCTGTGGCGGCGGGCGGTGGCGAGGCGACGGCGGTGTTCATCGCGCTCAGGATCGAACAGCCCCAGTGAGCGGCATGTCATGGCACGCCTCACATCGCGTTGCATCGCTCAAGTTGAATACGCGCCGGCCCGGCACTGGTACGCCGCGGCGGTACTGCTCAGGGCAGCGCGTCGAGGTAGAACCAGCGGCCGTCCTCGCGGATGAAACGGCTGTGTTCGCGCATCTTGACCGCGCTGCCACCGCCGACCATGTAGCGGGCGGTGAAACTGACCTGGGCATGGTCGGGATCGGCGTTGCTGTGGTCATGCACGGTCAGGCCAAGCCATCGGGTGCGCTGGCCGGCCGCTTCATCCAGCGACAGCGCATCGGGGCGGGTGCTGGGGTGCCAGCTGGCCAGCAGGTAGTCGGCCAGGTGCCGGACGTAGGCGCTGTAGCGCGAGCGCATCAACGACTCGGCATCCGGCGCGGCGCGACCGGCGTGGTAAAGGCCGCAGCAGGCGGCGTACGCCTGCGGGCGGCCGCAGGGACAGGGATCGGAAGGGGCATTGCGCATGCGGCATTGTCGCGCCTTCGGGGGGAGGCAGGAAGCGGGGGTGGGCGGAGGCGAAGGCGCAGCCATCCCGGTATGCTGGCGCGCCCTGCATCGCGAAGTGCTGACCGTGCTGGAAATGATTCCCCCGGAACTGTGGTGGTTGGTGGTGATTGCCTTCATCGCCGGCCTGGTCGATGCCGCCGTGGGCGGGGGTGGGCTGGTGCAGTTGCCGGGCCTGTTCACGGTGCTGCCGCAGCACACACCGGCAATGCTGTTTGGTACCAACAAGTTCAGTTCAATGTTCGGCACCGGGGCGGCGGCCTGGCGCTATGCGCGCAACGTGCGGTTCCCGTGGAAACCGGTGTTGTTCGCGGCGAGTACGGCCTTCGTGTTCTCGTTTGCCGGGGCGACCGCGGTCAGCCTGCTGCCCAAGGACGCGGTGCGGCCCCTGGTGCTGGTGCTGCTGGTGGCGATGCTGGGCTACACGCTGTGGAAGAAGGACTTCGGTGCGCTGCACCGACCGCGTGAGATCGGCCGCAAAGAGTTGACCACGGCGCTGGCGATCGGGGCGGCAATCGGGTTCTACGATGGCTTCTTCGGGCCGGGCACGGGCAGCTTCCTGATCTTCCTGTTCGTGCGCTTCTTCGGGCTGGATTTCCTGCGCGCCTCGGCTGCGTCGAAGGTGGTGAACCTGGCTACCAACGTGGCGGCGATCTCTTTCTTCGTGCCGACCGGCAATATCCTGTGGCTGTTCGCGCTGCCGATGGCGGTGGCCAACATCATCGGCTCGGTGGTGGGCACGCGCATGGCGCTGCGCGGCGGCACACCGTTCATCCGCAAGCTGTTCGTGGGCCTGGTGGTGGTGCTGATCGTACGGATGGGGTGGGATACGTTCGGTGGGTAACCCGTGGAGCGGGGCGTTGCCCCGCTGCGGTTGGCGCGAACGATGGGACTGGAGCAGCCGACCAACGGTCGGCTCTACGGGGCGAACGTCAGGCGACCGGTTCGGGCTCCTGCTGGCGGCCGCGCTCGGGCAGCTTGAGGCGTTTGCCTTCTTCGTCGTATTCGATCAACAGCACGCCCGAGTCGTGGCGACCGCTGATTTCCACGAAACAGGCACCGCCGATGAATGGCTCCAGGGTCATCACCGACTTCAACGGCGTCGCCACCACCATCTGGAAGCCGAAGTTGTCGAAGATGTTCATCGCCAGTGCGGTGAACTCGTTGTCGGCCTTGTCGAAGGCTTCGTCGAGCACCACCGCGGCGTAGCTCGGCAGTTGGCCGTCGGCGCCACCGAGCTGGTACCGCAGCGCGGCGGCCAGGCAGGTGGTGGCAAGCTTCT
Source organism: Stenotrophomonas sp. GL_101 (assembly GCF_057835675.1). NCBI lineage: Bacteria > Pseudomonadati > Pseudomonadota > Gammaproteobacteria > Lysobacterales > Lysobacteraceae > Stenotrophomonas > Stenotrophomonas sp. GL_101. Next base: position 4,709,014 of record NZ_CM174432.1, read on the forward strand.
GGCGCTGGCCACCGGACTTGCCGGCACCGCTGCGGTAGATTTCGACCTGCTGGCGGGTGGCCGCGTCCAGTTCGACGCCGATGAACTCGACATGCAGGCGTACATCCAGCACGTTCTCGCGCCAGCGCTTGTCTTCGCCTTCCTGCGAGCCAAGACGCTTCACCAGCTCGCGCAACACGGCGAACTGCGCCTCGGCGACGTCGCGCGCGTCGGTCTGGTGATGTGACAGCACTTCCCGCAGCTGCTGGTGGAATTCAAGCACCTCCGGCAAGCGCCGGTCGCTGAGCTCGATGGTCAACAAGGTGTCGCGGTTGAACGGCACCTGCTCCAGGCTGGCGTTGACCTCGTCCAGGCGCTGGCCGATGGATTTGCGGGCTTCGGCACTATGCCGCTGCAGGGCCAGCAGGTTGTTCTTGCTCTGGTTCTGCAGCAGGTCGAAGAAGCGCTCCTCGTGCTGCGGCAGGCCATCGCGTTCCAGCCGCTGCAGGCGGGCCAGGAAGTCGTCGGCCGAGGCGACCGAGACGGTGAAGTCGCCCGATTCTTCCGGCCAGGCCTGGGCAAAGCGGCGGAAGCAGGCCACCAGCTGGGTCTCGACGCGGTGCACGTCCTGCTGCGAGGACGCGAGACTTTCATTGATGCCCTTGCTGATCTCGCGCATGTGCGCTTCGAGCGTCTCCAGGCTCAGGCCGCCCAGCGCGTCGAGGCGTCGCTGCAGTCCCGCCGCCTGGGTGACGCCCAGCGCGGGCAGCACCAGGGCGCGGCTGCGCTGGCGCTGGGCGTCCAGCTTGTCGCGCTCCCTGGCGATCTGGATAAGCTCGACGCGGGTGTCTTCGTAGGTCCGACGTGCCTGCGCGATGTCCGCGCGGGCCAGGTCGATCTGCTGCGCCAGGCGGGCCAGGTCGGCGTTGCCTTCGCGCAGTTCCCGCAGCGCCGATTCGATGTCCTGCAGGCGCTGTGTCGCGGTGGCGACATCCACTTCCTCCCAGCTGAAGTTGACCAGCTGGTTGCAGGCCAGGCGACGGTCGTTGTCGCGATCGCGCTGGCTGCGCAGGCGCGCGATATCCTCATCGCACTCGGCGATGCGCTTGGCCAGCTCCTGCGCTTCCTTGTGGAAGAGCGCCAGCTTGTCGCGGTTGTTGAAGCCCAGCAGCCAGCGGCGGCGATCGTTGATCGCGCTGCGGTCGTCCTTCTCGAAGCGGTCGCCGGGATGCTTGACCTGGCCTTCGCGGGAGATACCCCGGTCGACGTCGCGCAGCTGCTTTGCGTCCACGCACTCGTAGTCGTAGCGCTTGCCCAGCTCGCGGCGCAGCCACGGCTCGAACACGCTGTCGCGGAATTCCAGCTTGTGCAGCAACGAGCGCGCCGAAGGCTCGCGGGCGAAAGCATCGTCGTTGCGGCGGACGCGGTAGAAGGTGAGCCGCATGCCAAGGTGGGTCCGGTTCACCCACGCATTGACCTCGTTGTAGTGGCGGTCTTCCACCAGCAGCGACTGCGCGAAGCCGAACAACACACGTTCGATCGCGCCCTGCCAGGCGCCCTCGCCCTGGCGGACCTGGATCAACTCGCCCACGAACGGCAGCGCCGCCTCGGGAACGCCGGTCTCTTCGGCCATGCGGCTGCGCAGCTTCTGCAGCGGGGCGGGAATGCTCGACGGCGTGCGCTCCATCGCCTCCAGTTCCGCGCGTACCTCACCGAAGCGGCGGGTATCGTCCTGCTTCCCGGCCAGGCGCTCGGTGATCGCATCGTCCAGCGCGGCGGCAGCCTGCTGGCGATTGTCCAGCTCGCCCTGCGCGCGGTCGATCAGCTGCGCAAAGCCATGCGCGTCCTCGGGCACTACGTCCTGCAGCGTGCCGGCGGCCAGGCCGGCCTGCTCTCGCTTGCCCTGGCGGCGGTCGCGCTCGGCCTGGGCGCGGCCTTGCTCGCGTTCCAGCTCTTCGATGCGCTCGCCGCCCTGTTGCCGCCGCTGCAGCTCCAGCTCGGCCAGGTGCTCCTCATGGTTTCCCAGCGTCTGGCGACGCTGGGTCTCTTCCCCGAGCAGGCCACGATGGCGCACCTCGATTTCCTGCAGGCGCTTGTCCAGCAACTGCTGCAGGCGCGACTCGCGAAAACTGTCGAGTCCCAGCTTCAGGGTCTCTTCGTCGGCGCGCTGCAGGTTCATGGCCTTCAGCTCGGCATGAAGCGCACGCGCAGGCAACAGCGTTTCAACCTGGCGACGCGCGGTCACCACGGCCTGGTGGGCCGCATCGAGTTCGGCGAAATCGCTGACCAGGCGTTCGGACGCGTCGAAGGTTTTCGGCGTGTCGAGCATGAAGTCGCGCAGAAAGACGTTGAGGTCGCCCAGGTTCTTGGCCGACTGGGTCTTGTGCAGCAGGCGCAGCGCCATGTCGTTGTCGATGCCGAGCAGGTGGCGGAAGCGTTCGGCATAGCCGGTGAAACTGTCGAAATGGTGGACGTCGGCCAGCTTCTGCTTCAACTTGCGCAGGTCCAGGTCGAAACCGCCCAGATCCTTGACCACATCGAATGGGCGTTCGGCGATCAGGTAATGCTTGCGCACGTCGGCGGCGGCAGTGCCGTTGCCGGCGATCCAGAACAGGCGCACCAGGCTGACCACGCGGCCATCGCCACTGCGGTATTCAAGCACCAACGCGGTCCAGGTCGCGCCCTTGCGCAGGTACTGGGTGGCGATTTCACCAGTCCCCCGGTCCTGCTGGTCGGCCCAGGCGCCACGCACGTAGGACACCAGGTTGCGGTCGCGTCCGCTGCGCTCGGCTTCACGCGCGGCGGCGTTGAAGTCGACGATGGCCGGCGGCACCAACAGCGCGGACATGGCGTCCAGCAGGGTCGACTTGCCCGAGCCGGAACGGCCCACGAACAGGAAGCCACGCTCGGCGATCGGCACCTCGGTCAGGCCGTTGAAAGTGCCCCAGTTATGTACCTGCAGGCGGCGCATGCGGAACTGGCGCAGCCGCGGGTCGGGTAGATCGTCGGTGAACAGGGCGGGAGTGTGCTTGGAAATGGCCATGCGTTGTCGGTGGTTCCGGTCAGGCTTGGGCAGCCGGGGTTTCGCGCAGCTGGCGGTAAACCGCCGACAGCGCAGAGACATCCTCGGCGGAGAACAACAGCTTCAACGCCGGCGATACTTCGTGACGATCTTCCTGGCCCGCCAGGCGGGTCAGGATGTGGTTCTCTTTCATCTTCTGCACCGCCGCGGCGACGCGACGATTGAAACCGGCGCGGTCGGTGGACAGATTCTTCTCGTAGATGGCCAGCGCGTCGGCCATCTCGGTGTCGGCCACCACCGCGCGATTGCCGCGCGCATCGGCCTCGGCCAGTTGCTGTCGCAGGTACAACAGCAGCACCGAGTCGATGAAGGTCAATGGCGAGCTGCGCAGCAGTACCGGCGCCTCGACATCTTCGGTATCGGCCTGGCGGGTGAATGCCACGCCACTGTCACGGTCCAGGACCAGCTCCAGGAACAGGTCGGCCAGCGCCGAACGGATCGCCGCCTCGCTGCGGATCAGCGCGGGCCACAGTTTGGCGTGACGCAGCTGGTCGATGCTCGGTCCGATCAGCAGCTGGCACAGCGCGCGACGCGCATCCAGTGGCAGGCGACCGGTATCGCCGAGGTAGAACACGTCGTTGCTACGCCGCGGCAGCGGCGTGACCACGACCGGCTCGGCATCGTAATCGGCGGCCTCGACGTCGGTCCGGGCGGCGTCAATGGGGTCATCATGCCAGTTCATGGCGTTTCTCCTGGGTGAACCAAACCAGCGGAATGCGGGCACGGCGCCACTGCCCGTCGCCACCGCGCCAATGGGCGATTTCCTGTTCGCCGGCCACCACGTTGCCAAAGCGGGTGCCCAACGACAGATAGCCGATGACGCTGCCCAGCCCCTGCGCGGGATCGCGCTGGGTCAGGGCCTGGGCGATGCTGAGCGTGGGTTGCACGGCCAACAGCTCGTGCAGGTCGCGGCGCAGGGTGCGGAAGTCGATTTCCGACGACGCCACCAGGTCGCCGACACTTTCCAGGCTGATGCTGGCGATGTCGTTGCGCTGCACGCTGCCATCCACCTGCGCGCTGCGCGGGTCGTGCAGTTTCCACTGCGACCACGAGCGCGGGCGGCTGGTGGTGAGCTGCAGGTCGCGACCGATGGAGCGCTGGGCGGGGAAGTCATCGCGCAGCGCCAAGGCTTCGGACTGGGCCTGCTTGAGCAGCTGGTTGAGGCGGCGCTGCTCGAGGTAGCTGCGGCTCTGCACGAAACCACGCAGGCTGCGCGCGAAATGCTGCAGCACATCGTGCACCTGGCCGCCGCGGTCGAGCATGGCACTGGTGAATCCGCGCAGGAAGGTGCGTTCGTCGCGGGCCAGGCTGCGCGCGAAGCCGCGCGCGAGCACGGTTTCCAATGCGGCGTCGAGCTGGGCGCTCTGTTCGGCGTCGTTGAGCAGCCGCCAGAACGCCTGGAAGCTACGCCCGGCGTCGCTTTCACCGATCACGTCGACGCCTTCGAACAGCTTGGACAACACGTCGCCGCGCTCGCCTTCGTCGTCGATGATGCGTTCGCGGAAGTCGCGGTTGAGCTTCTCGAAATCATCGCGGACGCGACGGAAATCTTCGGTCAGTTCGTCGGCCAGGCCGATGATCTGGCGGGCACGCTCCAGCGCGCGCTTGCTGTCCAGCGACACGATGCGGCCCTGCCCGACCTTCTCGATTTCCGCATCGATGCGGTCGCGCTCGTCGCGCAGCGCCGACAGGCGCGCATCCGGATTGGATTCGGTCTGCGCAGCCAACTGCGAGAGCTGTTCGATGACCAACGCCAGCCGGCTTTCGGTGGCGGCCACGCGGCTTTGCTCCAGGCTGTCGGCGAAGCGGATCGCCTGCAGGGCCTGGGTGGACAGTTCGTACTGCTCCTGGTCCGCGCCTTCGGGCAGGCGTCGCTCCAGCCAGCCCTGCGCCAGCCAATGGGCGATGTAGGCCTGGGCGGTGCGCGGCAGGTCACGCGACAGTTCTTCGCCGTTGAGCTGGTCCAGCGCGCGTTGCAGGCGGTCATTCAGGACGGCCGCGGACAAGGTGCGCTCGCCATCCATCAACAGGCTCTGCAGCAGGCCGATGATCTCCGGCGCATTGGCGGCGGCAAGCAGCTTCCACTGCGGCTGCTCGCGCAGGTGGCGGTAACGGGTAATGCGTTCGCGGTGCTTCATGCAGCCAGGAAATCCGGTAAAGCACTGCGCGGCCGGGGGCCGCGCTGCGGAAACGGTGCCGACCGCACGGGTCGGCACCGGGACAGCGGCAGGCTCAGCGCTTGCCGCCCACTTCGATGAAGCGCAGGAACTCGGCGCGGGTGCGCGCATCCTCGCGGAAGCTGCCGAGCATCTTGGAGGTGACCATGCTGACCCCGCGCTTGTGGATGCCGCGGGTGGTCATGCACTCGTGCGCACCTTCCACCACCACGCCCACGCCCACCGGCTGCAGGACCTCCTGGATGCACTGGGCGATCTGCGCGGTCATCTTTTCCTGCACCTGGAAGCGGCGTGCATAGGCTTCCACCACGCGCGCCAGCTTGCTGATGCCCACTACCTTGCCGGCCGGCAGGTAGCCCACGTGCACCCGGCCGATGATCGGCGCCATGTGGTGTTCGCAGTGGCTTTCGTACTCGATGTCGCGCAGCACGATCAGTTCGTCGTAGCCAGCGACTTCCTCGAAGGTGCGCTCCATATAGGCGCGCGGGTCATCGCGGTAGCCGCTGAACCAGTCACCGTAAGCCTCGGCCACGCGCCGCGGGGTGTCCAGCAGGCCTTCGCGGGTGGGGTCTTCACCGGCCCAGCGCAGCAGGGTGCGCACGGCCGATTCGGCTTCATCCTGGGTGACCGGGGTGGCGTCGTTGTCTTGCTTGCTCATTACATACAGCACCCGAAGGGGGGAAAGCATCGTACCCGAGACACCCCTCGGGCGTCCTCCACGATGGCCGCCGAGGCCCCTGCCGACCGCCCGGCATTGGGCCGCGGTTGGGCTTGGGGTATTGATAGTATCGAAATTAGTAGTATCCTATCTATCTGCCATGAAACGCTCCCTCGACCCACGCACCCAGCTGCAGATGCAGCTCAGCTCCGGCCTGCTCCATTCAGGGCGGCAGTGGCAGCGCCTGGCCGATCAGGCCTTGGGCAGCTATGGCATTTCCGCGGCGTGCACCATGCCGCTGCTGTTGATCGGGCGCGCCGGGGGCGGTATCCGCCAGGTCACGCTGGCCCAGCAGCTGGGCATGGAAGGTCCGTCGCTGGTGCGCCTGCTGGACAAGCTGTCGGCCAGCGACCTGGTGCGCCGCGAGTGCGATGCCAGCGACCGCCGCGCCAACCTGCTGTGGCTCACCGACAAGGGCCAGGCGCTGGTCAGCGACCTGGAAACCCAGTTGATCGGGTTGCGCGAGAGCGTGTTCGGCGAGCTGTCGATGGATGAGCTGCGCACCGTGCTGAAGCTGTGGCAGCTGCTGGCCCAGGCTGCCGACCGCGTGACCTGAGCGACGCGCGACGACCCACAGTCGTCGCCTGCCTTTCCCTGCCGTGCGACGGCCAACGGTCGTCGCCCACCTTTTCCCTGCGAAGTCCTGCCTCGATGTACGGTGAATTCAGTCTCTATGGTGTGTTCGTCCCGACCCTGCTCGGGCTGATGCTGCTGGCGTACCTGCTCAAGAGCGGGTTGCGCCTGGTCCTGCAGCGCACCGGCGCCTACCGCCACATCTGGCACCCCGCCCTGTTCAACCTGGCCGTGTACGTGATCGTGCTCGGCGGGTTGTTTTCCCTGATGCGTTGGATGCAATCGTGAACAAGACCCTCAAGCGTGCTTTCCCGGTCGTGCTGACCGTTGTGGCAGTCCTTGCCGCCCTGCTGGTGCTGCGCCACCTGTGGGCGTACTACATGGATGAGCCGTGGACGCGCGATGCGCACATCAGCGCCGACGTGGTGCAGGTGGCGCCGGACGTGTCCGGGCTGGTGGAAGCGGTGAAGGTGACCGACAACCAGCCGGTGAAGCGGGGCGAGGTGCTGTTCGTGGTCGACCGGGCGCGTTACCAGATCGCGCTGGAGCAGGCCCAGGCCGCGCTCGGCGAGCGGCGTGCCACGCTGGACCAGCTGCGCCGCGAGATCGCCCGCGACCGCAGCCTGCAGGACCTGGTGGCCGCCGAGGACGCCGAAGTGCGCCGGGCCAAGCTGGCCGCCGCGCAGGCGTCGATGGCCACCGCCCAGGCGGCGGTGGACCTGGCCAGGCTCAACCTGGCCCGCACCGAGGTGCGCAGCCCCAGCGACGGCCATGTCAACGACCGCACCGTGCGGGCCGGTGACTACGTCACCGCTGGCCGCGCGGTGATGGCGGTGCTGGACACCGGTTCGTTCCGGGTCGATGGCTATTTCGAGGAAACCCGCCTGCGTGGCGTGCATGCCGGGCAGAAGGTCGATATCCGCCTGATGGGCGAGGCGCAGCCGCTGCAGGGCCACGTGCAGAGCATCGCCGCGGGCATCGAGGATCGTTACCGCAGCGAGGGCAGCAGCCTGCTGCCCAACGTGACCCCGGCCTTCGACTGGGTGCGGCTGGCCCAGCGCATTCCGGTGCGCATCCATATCGATCGCATCCCGGCCGGCGTGAACCTCATTGCCGGACGCACCGCCACCGTCACCGTCCAGCCCGATGCGCCCCAGCCGGCGCCGGCGCGACCGGCACAGGCGGCGTTGTGAGCCGCCCTGCCCTGCATCGCATCGCGCTGGGGCTGGCGCTGATGACCACGCTCGCGGCATGCAAGACCGTGGGCCCGGACTACGCCGTGCCCGCAGGTTCGGCGTTCCAGCGGCCGGAGGCCAATGCGGCCTTCATCGCCACCGGCAACCCGCAGGTGGCGGCGGGCGCCGAGCTGCCCCCGCGCTGGTGGGAGCTGTACCAGGACGACACCCTCAACGGCCTGGTGGAACAGGCGCTGCGCGACAACGTCGAACTCAAGGTGGCCGATGCCAACCTGCGCCGCGCCGCGGCGGTATACGAGCAGGCGCTGGATGCAGGGGGGGTCGAGTACGAGGCCGAGGCCGGAGTGAGCCGTGCGCAGTTGTCGGCCGAGTCGTTCCTGCTGGACCACGCGCTGCCGCCGATCAACCTGGCCGACGGCAAGTTCGCGGTGTCCTACCAGTTCGACCTGTTCGGCAAGCTCAAGCGCGCCTCCGAAGCCGCGCATGCCGATGAGCAGGCCGTGGCCGCGGCGATGGACCTGGCCCGGATTTCGATGGTGGCGCAGGTGGCCGGCAGCTATGTCGAGATCTGCCACGCCAACCACGAGCTGCACGTGGCCGAGCATTCGCTGCAGCTGCAGCAACGCAGCCGCGAGGTCACCCAGCGGCTGATCAACGCCGGCCGTGGCACCCCGCCGGAGCTGGCCCGCGCCAACGCGCAGGTGGCGATGCTGGACGCGGCGCTGCCGCCGCTGCGGGCACACCGCCAGGCCTCCGAGTACCAGTTGGCCGCGCTGCTCGGCCGCACGCCCGGGCAGCTGCCCGCGGGCGTCGCCGACTGCAGCCAGGCCCCGACCTTGGCCCAGCCGCTGCCGGTGGGCGATGGCCGCGCACTGCTGCAACGCCGGCCCGATGTCCGCCAGGCCGAACGCCGCCTGGCGGCGGCCACCGCGCGGATCGGCGTGGCCACTGCCGAGCTGTACCCGGACATCCGCCTGGGTGCCTCGGTTGGTGCGGCCGGCCTGCTGGCCGATTTCGGCGAACCACTCACCCAGCAGTGGTCGTTCGGCCCGCTGATTTCCTGGACGCTGCCGTCCTCGGGTACGCATGCGCGCATCCACGCCACCGAGGCCGGTGCCGATGCGGCACTGGCCGAGTTCGACCACAGCGTGCTGCAGGCCCTGCGCGAAACCCAGACCGCGCTGAGCCGTTATGCGCATGACCTGCAGCGGCTGCAATCGCTGCAGACCGCGCAGGAGCAGGCCGCGCTGGCCGCCAGCCAGAACCGCCGGCTGTACCAGGGCGGGCGCACGCCGTATCTGTCCAGCCTGGATGCGGACCGCAGCCTGGCCTCGGCCGATGCCACCCTGGCCGATGCGCAGGCGCAGGTATCGCGTGACCAGATCCAGCTGTTCCTGGCGCTGGGCGGCGGCTGGAATGCCGATGCGCTGGCCCCCGGCAAGGCGACGAGGTAACCGCCATGCTGCTGTTGGACCGCCACGCGTGGCTGTTTTCGGTAAAGACCTTCCTGGCCGCGCTGGCCGCGTTGTACATTGGCCTGGCCGGCAACCTGTCGCGCCCGTACTGGGCGATGGCGACGGTATACATCGTGACCCAGCCGATGCTCGGCCCCACCCGTGCCAAAGGGGTGTATCGCATCGTCGGCACGCTGGCCGCCGGTGCGGCCACGCTGTGGATGCTGCCGCACCTGGTGGAGACACCGCTGCTGCTGAGCGCGGCGATGTCGCTGTGGTTGTCGGCCTGCCTGTTCATCGCCCTGCTCAACCGCGGCCCGCGCGGCTATGCGTTCCTGCTGGCCGGCTACACCACTGCGTTCATCGGTTTCCCGGCGGTGATCTCACCGGACACCATTTTCGACACGGTGGTGGCGCGCAGCGAGGAGATCATCCTGGGCACGGTGGTGGCGGTGTTGTTCGCGTCCCTGTTCTTCCCCACCTCGGTGCGGCCGATGCTGCGCGGCCGGATCAACAACTGGATGGGCGATGCGGCGCAATGGTGCCGGCAGATCCTGCTGCGCGGCCAGACGCATGGCCCGCGCAACCGGTTGGCCGCCGACCTGGTGCAGTTCGAGGCGCTGATCGAATTCCTGCGCCGCGATGACCCGCGCCATGCCGGTGCGGCGGTAGCGATGGAGCGGCTGCGCGAACGCATGCTGCTGATGCTGCCGGTGTTGTCCTCCATTGCCGACCGGCTGGGCGCGCTGCGTGCCGGTGGCCGCGCGCTGCCACCGGGGCTGGAGCCGCTGGTGGCCGACATCGCCGCATGGCTGGAGCATCCTGGCCGTTCCAGTGCCGGTGACCATGCCGCGCTGCGCGACCGCATCCTGGCCCTGAAGCCCACCGTGGACGGCGAGCTGGATCACCTGCTGCTGGTCACCCTGCTGCTGCGGCTGGAGGAACTGGTGGACCTGTGGCAGGACTGCGGCACGCTGCAAGACGCGATCGAGAACGGCAGTGCACCGCGCGATACCGCGCACTACCGGGTACGGGCCACGCGTACCGGCGGCGCGCGCCACGTGGACTACGGCATGGCGCTGTTCTCCGCAGCCAGTGCAGGGGTGGCGCTGATGACCTACTGCGCGCTGTGGATCGGGCTGGGTTGGGAAGGCGGCGGCAACGGCGCGATGATGGCCGCGGTGGCCGCGGCGTTCTTCGCCGCACAGGACGACCCGGCGCCGAGCATGTTGTCCTTCCTGCTGTGGGCGATCGTGGCCAGCCTTGTCGCGGGCGTGTACCTGTTCGGGATCTTCCCGGCCGTGCACGACTTCGGCAGCCTGGCGCTGGTGCTGGCGGTGATTTTCCTGCCATTGGGCCTGCTGCTGCACCGGCCCAAGACGGCGCTGATCGGGCTGCCATTGACGGTCAACCTGGTGGCGCTGCTGAACGTGCAGAACACCTACAACGCCAATATCCAGAGCTTCATCAACTCCTCGGTGGCGATGTTCATCGGGATTGGCTTTGCCGTGGTGATGACCCGCCTGTTCCGTTCGGTGGGTGCCGAATGGACCGCACGCCGGTTGGTGCGGCAGGGCTGGAACACCTTGGCCGAAGCGGCCGAAGGGCGCGGCCAGCAGGACCGCCAGCAGTTTGCCGCGCGCATGCTGGACCTGCTCGGCCTGCTCGCCCCGCGCCTGGCGGCCACGCCCGAAGGCAGCGACATCGCCTCGGTGGACATGCTGACCGAAGCCCGCATCGGCTTGAACATCCTGCAGTTGCGCCGCGCCCGCCATGACCTGCCGCCGGCAAGCATGCAGGCAATCGAATCGATCCTGGATGATGTTGCCGCGCACTATCGCGCCCAGGCCGCGCAACGCCGTCCGCTGCCCGCCCCGGCGGCCCTGCAGGGCAAGCTGGAGGCATCGCTCCGGCGCGTGCAGACCGTGGCGGCCGGCAAGGCACGCGATGACGCACTGATGGGCGTGATGGGGCTGCGCTTTGCGCTGTTCCCCGACGCCACCGAGGTGCGTTCGGACCCTGTACCCGCGCCGGATGCCGCTGCCCGGCTGCACCCGCGCTGATCGGCCATGGCCGATCGGCGGTATCCTGCAGGCCGCAATTCTGCATGCTTACAAGGCCATCTACGATGAGCTATGACCTGATGGTGTTCGACCCGACCGTGGCCCCGCGTGACGCGGCCGCGTTCCTGGAGTGGTACGACGCGCAGACCGAATGGAGCGAGAAGCACGAGTACGACGACCCGGCCGTGTCGGTGCCGGCGCTGCAGGCCTGGTTCGCCGCGATCGTCGAGCACTTCCCGCCGATGAACGGCCCGCTGGCCGATGACGAAGATGACCGTCCCGAAGTGACCGACTACAGCGTCGGCCAGCACGTGATCTATGCCTCGTTCGCCGATTCGGTGGCCGAGAACGCGCATGGCCTGGTGCAGGTGCTGGCCAATGCCCACCAGGTGGGCTTCTTCGACGCCAGCGGCGACGGCGCCATCGTGTTCCCCGACGGCACCGTGGTGATTCCGGAGTAAGCCTCCGGCAGGGTTAGAACAACTGGCCCTGCGCGGGTGTGGGTGCCGTGCCATCGGCCCCCCCGGGCACGGCAACAAGGGTGCCCAGCCGCGTCGCCAGCCCGGACAACCGGCTGGCATGGCGCTTGAGGGCGGCGCGGAGGACCTCCTCGCTGCCCAGCACATGCAACGACTGCCGCGCGCGGGTCATGCCGGTGTAGACCAGTTCGCGCGACAGCACCCGGTTGTCGCGACGCGGCAACTGCAACCACACCTCATCGAACTCGGACCCCTGCGCCTTGTGCACGGTCATCGCAAACGCGCTTTCATGCGCGGGCAAGGCGCCCGGGTGGAAGCCACGCGGTTGATCGGGCGTCTCACCGGGGAACCACACCGTTACCGTGCCCCGACGATCGCCCAGGCAGATGCCGATATCGCCATTGAACAAGCGATGGCGGTAGCTGTTTTCAGTGATCAGCAACAGCCGGCCGTGGAAGTAGCCCGGTGCCATGCCCGGCCGCGGTACCCCGGCCAGCAGCGCTTCGATGCGCGCATTGAGCCCGCGTGCGCCCTGCGGACCCTCGCGGACCGCGGTGAGCAGGCGAATCCGGGCGGCGTTGGCCAACGCCAGGCCGGGATCGGCGGCCGCACCCAAGCCGCGCCAGTGCGATACCAGGTGGTCACGGTGGTGCTGCAACGGATCGCTCTGGTCGTCGTGGAAGTGCACGCCGGCCAGGCGGCCCCCCCGCAGCAGGGCCAACACGCTATCGCTGTCGCCCGCGCGCACGGCCTGCGCCAACGGCGCCAGGTCCAGGGCATCGGTCTGCCGGTAACCGCGTTGCAACTGCACGCGCCGGCCACCGAAGCGGGTGGGCGCGGCCAGCGGTTGCAGCGTCGCCGGGGCCAGCAGCGTGCGCAGTGCGGCGGCATCGTCGGCCTGGCTGCCCAGACCGTCGCCGCTGGCGCGCAGGATCGCACTGAGCACATCGCCGGCTTCCACCGACGGCAGCTGGTCCGGGTCGCCCAGCAGTATCAGCCGGGTACCGGAGGCGACCGCTTCCACCAGCTTGGTCATCAACGGCAGGTCGATCATCGACGCCTCGTCCACTACCACGACATCCACCGGTAACGGGTTGTCGACGTGGTGGCGGAAGCGTGGCGAATCGGGAATCACCCCGAGCAGCCGATGCAGGGTGGTGCCGGTGCTGGGCATGGCATCGCACAGCGCCGGCGCGATACCGAGCAGGCGCAGGCGCTGCACTGCCAGGCGCAGGCTCTCGGCCATGCGCTCGGCAGCACGGCCGGTGGGGGCGGCCAACGCCACCCGCGGCACCGGCTGCTCGGCCTGCGCCGCCTGTGCGGCCAGCAACACCAGCAACCGGGCGATGGTGGTGGTCTTGCCGGTGCCCGGCCCGCCGGTCACCAGTACCAGCGGATGGCGCAGCGCCACGGCGGCGGCACGGGCCTGATGATCGATGCCCGCCAGTGCCTGCGGGAACAGCTGCGCGAACAGCGCGGCCAACGCAGCAGGATCGGTCGGCGCCAGCGGCTGCGTGGCGATGCGCTGCAGGCCGTCGGCCAGCCGGCGTTCGTATTCGCGGTAGCGACGCAGGTACAGCAGGCCATTTTCCAGTACCAGCGGGCCGTCGGCGGCACGGTCGGCCGGGCAAGCAGGCTCCTCCACCCACGGCGAGGCGCGCAGCTGCGCCAGCCAGGCCTCGGGGTCGGGCCAATCGGTGTCGGTCTCGACAATGCGCTGCGGTTGCCGCGGGTCCAGGCCGGCATGCCCTTCGGACACCGCCAGCGAGGCCAGCGCCGCCGCTGCGAGCACCGCATCGGGGGTGTCCGGGCGCAACCGCCGCAGGCTCTGCGCCAGGGCGTGGTCGAGAGTACGCAGCACGTTGTTGCGCTGGAGCGCGGCAAGCAGGCTCATGCGTCACCCCGCGCGCGCGCGGCCATCAACGCCTGGGCATCTTCGCCGCCGGCGAACAAGGCATCCAGGGCATTTACCAGGACCGGATCGAAACGATGCCGGTACACGCCGGGGCTGTCGGTGCGCGTGGCATCCAGGCCACGGCAGAACAGGTAGCGGATGCCGCCCATGTCGCGCGCGTAGTCGTACTGCGCGCCCAGCCGGAAGCGCAGCCAGCGGTGCAGCGCGACGGTGTAGATCAACGCCTGCAGGTCGTATTCACTGTGCTGCATGGCGCTGAGCAGGTGGGCCGGGTCGTAGCCCGACAGCCGGTTGGACTTGTAGTCGAGCACGTACCAGCGCGCGTCGCGCACGTAGGTCAGGTCGATCTTGCCGGTCATCATGCCTTCCAGTTTCCGGCGCGTCCCGAAGCCATGGCGCTCGCGGACCAGGCCGTAGGCGTGCAGCAGATCCAGCAACGCCGGCACCGCGGTGGGCTGCATGGCGAAGTGGAACTCGATTTCAGCGCGCCGTGCCTCGCCGGGCAGGTCGTGCAGCGCACCGCCTTCGGGCAACGGCACGGTCAGGGTCTGCCCGACCAGGGGGGTCAGCACGGCCACGCCATCGTCGAGCTCGTCGTCGGCATAGCCCTCCTCGCCCAGCGACGTACGCAGCACCTGGGCCTCCTCGCCCGGTGCCGGTTGCCCGGCCTGCCAGTCAGCCCAGCGCGCGAAATCGGTGTTTTCCAGTGCGTCGTGCAGCACATTGCCGAAGCGGCTGCCCATGAAACGGGGATCGGGTGCATCCTCGGGCACCTGGGCCGGCTGCTCCGCCTCCAGGGTGAGATCCACCCCGGCCGGCTCATCGGCGGCCGGCGCCGGCACTTCGGTGGCAGCCGCGTCGGTGTCGTAGCCGGCATCGGCATGGGCCAGCTGGGTGAAGCTGTAGACCCACCAGTCATGCGGCACGCGGCGGGTCACCGCGCGTACCGGCGGCAGCTCGCCCTCGCGTTCGAACGCCAACTGCGCCGGGCGCGGTTGCAGCGGTCCCTCCACGACGGCGATGTGCGGATGCGCGCGCAACGCGTCCAGGTTGGACAGCATCGGCGCCAGCCGGGTTTTGCCGGCCCCGGCCAGGTCGCCGGCGGCGATCCACAGCGCATGCTCGGCACGGGTCAGGCCCACATACAGCAGGCGCGCGTCTTCGGCGTCCTGTTCCTGCGCGCTGCGCGTGCTGGCCGCCGTCCAGGCCTCGTCCCTGCCCACTTTCCAGTGCAGCTCGCGCCGGCCGTTGGCGTACACGGTGCAGTGGGTGTCGGTGTTGGGTGCGCCACCACCGATACCCACGAACGGCAGGAACACCAGCGGGTACTCCAGGCCCTTGCTCTTGTGCAGGGTGATGATCTGTACCCGGCGCGCATCCGACTCCAGCCGCAACAGCTGCTGCTCGTCGTTCTGGTCGGCATGGGCCATCTGCACCTGCAGCCAATCCAGCAGGCCGTGCATGCCCAGCGTCTGCGCCGCGGCCTGCTGCAGCAGTTCGCCCAGCTGCAGGTAGTTGGTCAATCGCCGCTCGCCGTCGAGCAGCCCGAGCAGGCGTTCGGCGTGTTCGGCGCACAGGTCGGCGATGACCGCGAAGGGGCCACCGCGCTGCCAGCGCTCGCGCCACTCCAACAGGCGGATCTGGAAACCACGCTGGGCATCGCCTTCGCGTTCCATCGCATCGATGGCGGCGGCATCTTCACCGAGCAGTACGGTGGACAGCGCCGCGCGCAGCCGGCCTTCGTCGGCCGGCTGCAACAGCGCCAGCAGCAGCAGGCGCAGGTCCTGCGCCTCGGCGGTGGCATACAGGCTCTGCTTGCCCGCAGCCACGGCCGGAATGCCCACCGCGCTCAGCGCCTGCTGGATGCGCGTGGCTTCCCGGTGCGAACGCACCAGTACCGCGATGTCACCGGGCTGCACCGGTTGGCCACGCAGCATCGCGCGGCCCTGGCGGGCGTCGCTGAGGATCTCGTGGATGGCCGCCACGCAGGCGTCGCTGGCCTGGTCGCGCGACGGGTCGGCCTTGAGCGCGCCGCCTTCGGGGTTGTGCAGCACGCGCACGGTGAGGCCTGGCGCGGGCAGGTTGTCGCGCAGGAAATCCGCATCCACGCGCGTACTGCCCGGATGCACCGGCTCGAAACCGATATCGGCCTCGAGGAACGCGTTGTCGCCCGCATTGGCATACAGCGCCTGGATCGCCTGCAGCACGGCCGGGCGCGAACGGAAGTTGCGGTCCAGCGGGGGCGCCGCCTCGGCCTGGCGCTTGGCCTTGAGATAGGTGTGGATATCGCCGCCGCGGAAGCCGTAGATCGCCTGCTTGGGGTCGCCGATCAGGAACAGCGCCGGGGCCAGGCCTGCCGCGCGGGTTTCGTCGGAGTCGCCGAACACCCGCTGGAAGATGCCCCATTGGCGGTCATCGGTATCCTGGAATTCGTCCACCAGCGCGATGCGGTACTGCGCGCGCAGCTGCTGCACCAGGGCGGCGCGATGCGGGCCCTCGAGCGCATCGGCGACGCCGTCGATCAAATCGTCGTAGGTCTGCACGCGGCCGACCCGCTTGAGTTCGGCCAGGCGCGCGCGCGCCTGTCCGCGCAGGCCGTGCAGGAAGGCGATGGCCTGGCCACGCTGCCAGGCCTGCACGGCATCGGCGGCAGCCAGGTACACCGCCAAGGCATGCTGCAGCGAAGACTGCGGGGCCTTGCCGGCATGCGCCTTGTTGGTGCGTGCGGTGAGCTCTTCGGCGGTCAGCCGGCGCAGTCGTTCCACGTCCAGCGGCGCGGTCGGGTCGTCGCCGCCGGCCCAGCGGTGCAGCTGCACGGCCAACGGTTCCAGCCAGGCCAGTTTGTAACTGCTGCCGTTGAGCACCTTGTTTTCAACCGCCGCACAGACCTCCCCCAGGAAGGCTTCGCCCTGCTGGCGGTAGTCGTCGGCAAGCTGGCGGGCGGCGCGCTCGAACGCCGGCCGCGGGTCGTCGGCCAGCCCGGTCGGCACCGCAGGCAACAGCGGCAGCGGCTTGATCAGCGTGGCCAGGTCGCCGGGTAGCGCATCGGGCGAGGACCACAACCCGATCAGCGCCTCGACGGTGGCCGGGTCGTTGGCATGCACGCGCCACAGGTCGGCGGCCAGTTCGTCGTGCAGGGCGCGCTCGCTGGGCAGCAGGGTCGGCGGGTCGAAGGTGTGTCCGCTTTCCAGCGCGTGTTCGCGCAGTACCCGGGTGCAGAACCCGTGGATGGTGAAGATCGAGGCCAGGTCGATTTCATCGGCGGCGGTCTGCAGGCGGCGGGCGAGCGCGGCCGGGCTTTCTTCGCCGAGCGCCAGCTGCCGCCGCAGGATCTCGCCGGTCAGCACCACCTCGGGAGTGTCATTGGCCGCCGGGGCGCGCCCGACCAGCTGCGCGGCCAGGGCCAGGCGCTCGCGGATGCGTTTACGCAGTTCCTGGGTCGCCGCATCGGTGAAGGTCACCGCCAGGATCTGGCCGATGCGCCAGCCCTTTTCCACGACCAGCCGGGTAAACAGCGTGGCCAGGGTGAACGTCTTGCCGGTACCGGCACTGGCCTCGATCAGGCGCACGCCATCCAGCGGCAGCGCCAGGTAGGGATCGTGGATCAGGTCAGGGTCGATCATCGCGCGGCACCTTGTTCGTCCAGTCCCGGGAACACCCGACCTTCGCGCACGGCGGTGAACACCACCAGGCTGTTGTGCAGGAGTTGCCGATAGGTGGCGGGGGAGGCGAACGGATCGCGCCCCCGCAGCGCCAGTTGGTACGCCGCGCCGCTGGCTTCGCCCCAGCTGCGGTCGCTGCCGTGCCACTTGCTGCGGCCCTCGGTTTCGCGCTTGGCCTCGGCCGCGCCATACAGCACCCAGCCGGTGGAGGGGCCATACAACAAGGGCGCGCGCAGGCCTTCGGCGCGCAGCTGCAGCAGGCCGCGCAACACCTGCCTGGCCTGCCCGGCAGGCAACGCGGGCAGTACGTGCGGGCCCAGCCCGTCCTCGCCACCGTCATGGAACTGCACCAGCGGCAGCGCATCGCCGGCCGCATTGGCCAGCAGCCAGTCCAGCCCCTGGCGGATCGCGGCGCGGGCGGTGAGCGGACCCGGGCGCAACCGCACCAGGCCGTGCGCATGCACGCCATCGACCCGGCCGTGCAGGCGCACGCCGTCGATGTCCACCTCGTAGCGGGTGCTGGCGGCGACGCTGCCGTCCTGCCACTGCGCCAGGGCCTGTGCGTAAGGCTGGGTCTGCGCCTGCAGCAGCTCGAACTGGCGCTCGCCGAGTGCACCGGAGGGCAGCAGCGCGCGCGCGCGCAGCCGGGGGTAGAGCGGCGCTGGATCCTCGTCCAGCGTGGCCTCGACCACCGCCTGCTGCAGCAGTAGTTTGTCCGCGCCGCGGGTGGCCATCATCAGCGGTTCGACATCGTCGGCGTTGTCCAGGTCATCGGGCAGGCGCAGGCCCAGCCGTTGCGAGAGGAACTGGCTGGCCGGATCGGTGAGAAAGCGGCGCAGGGCATCCAGGCTGAGTTCGGTGTCGCCGGTGACCGTATCGGACGCCGGCAACGGGCCGGCGAACCAGGGGGCCAACCCGCGCCGGACACCGCCCAGCGAGCCGGCGGCCGGGTGCCATTGCGGGCGGTAGCTGAAACGGCGCGGCTCGTCGCCACCGCCGAACGCGGCCGGGGCGAACGGCTGCAGCGAATGCCGCACGGTCATCTGCCTGGCGGCCACGTCCGGCCGCTGGTGGTACTCGGCCGCCGCATCGATCAGCTCGCTGACCAGCACCGACGGCTCGCGCACGCTGCCATCGCGCGGGTCGGCACCGAGGTAGCTCAGATAGAACACGTCCTGGGCCGAGGCGAACAGCTGCAGGAACAGAAAACGATCGTCCTCGCGCAGCGAGCGGTCGCCATACCGGCGCTTGTCGGTACCCAGTTCGGCGGTGAGCTGGTTCAAACCCGCCGCCGGATCGCGGCGCGGGAAGTCGCCATCGTTGAGGCCCAGCACGCAGATCACCCGGAACGGCAGCAGCCGCATCGGCACCATGCGGCCGAAGCTGACCCCGCCGGTCAGCAGCGGGGCGCGGGTATCGGCCTCGGCCAGCACGCCGGCGAAATGCGCGCGCACCACCTCCGGCGGCACCTCGCCGTGGAAATGGGCCAGGCCGGCGTCACGGGCGAACTCGTTGATGAGTTTGCGCAGGCGATCCAACGCGCGTTGGCTGTTGGCCGCCTGCGGTGGCTCGGGCAGCAGCGCATCCAGCAGCGCCAGCAGGCGCTGGCGCCAGTGCGCCGGCGCCAACGCTTCGCCGAGCGCCTTCTGGTAGCGCGCCAGGACGCGCAGCAGGCCGAGCAGGCGGTCCAGCGCATCCAGCGCACTGCCTTCCAGCTCCGGCCACGGCGCCACGCTGGCGATGTCGCCGTCGCTGCCGCTGGCATGGCCAAGCAACAGGCGGTCCAGCGCGAACTGCCAGGTAAAGGCGTCGTCGCGCGGGGCCTGGTGCTGCTGGCGGTGGGCGGCATCCAGGCCCCAGCGCGCGCCGGCGGCCTGCAACCACGCGTGCAGGCGGTCGAATGCGGCCGCATCCAGCCCGGCCGCTTCGGCCAGTGGCGCGCTGGCCAGCAGGTCCAGCACTTCATTCAAGCCGAAGCGCGAGACCGGCAGGCCCAGCAGGTGCACGAACACATCGGCCAGCGGTTCGCCGGCCAACGGGCTGGTGTCGGCCAGCGCATAGGGAATGTGGTCATCGCCCCCGCTGCGGCCCCCGAACACCGCTTCCAGGTAAGGCACGTAGGGGTCGATGTCCGGAGCCAGCACGGCAATGTCGCGGGCCTGCAGCGGCGGGTCGAAGCGTGTGTCCTGGAGCAGGCCACGCAACTGGTCGTGCAGTACCTGCAGTTCGCGCAGGCGCGTATGGCAGGCGTGCACCTGCAGGCTGGGATCGTCGTAACGCAGCGCCTGTCGGGGTGCGCCGGCCGGCTGGCCACGACGGTGGAACAGGTCGCGTTGCAGGCGATGCAGCAGGCTGTCGGACAGCCCTCCCTGCGCCATGTCCGGGCGCGCATCGTCTTCGGGATCGTCGTAGGCGGCGATCTCACCGGACGGATGCACCACTTCGTAACTGCCCAGCACCGCCATGAAGTCGCGGCCGGCCGCGCCCCACGCCTGCAGCAGGCGGTTCTCGCCGGCCGCCTCGCCGAACGGATCGGGCGCGCCGCTGCGCAGCTTTTCGCCCAGGGTCTGCAGGTCACCCCAGTACGCCTGGGTCGGGGTGGGCAGATAGAAGTGCAGGGTGCCGACCCGCGCCTGGGTCGCCATGACCCGCAGCACGTCCGGGGAGATGTTGAGCGTGGCGAAGGCGAACACGCGGGCGGGCAGGCCCTGCGGCAGTGGCGTGTCGCGGCCCTCGAAACGGGACAGATAGGCGTCGATGCGGCGCGCGCGATACTGGTGGCCACCGGCGATATGCCGCCACAGGATCGCCTGCGGATCCTGCGCGTCGGCACCGGCCTCCCAGCGCAGCAGCCAGTCGCGGCGCCAGGCCTGGTACTTCTCGAACACCGCCGCCAACTCGCCCGCCAGCGCCCAGGGCTTGAGCGCGTCGGCCACCGACAGGTACGCCTGCAGTGCGCGCATCGGCGGCAGCGCCAGCAGCGCCGGGTCGGTCAGCGCGGCGTAGAGCTTCCAGCGCAATGCGGCGGCGGTGAGATCGTCGTGTTCGCCGGGAACATTGGCATTGAGCGCCCGGGCGACGAACTCGCCGGGGGTAAGAAACGTCAGATTGGCCGCAATGCCATACTCGGCCGCCAGGGTGGACTGCAGCCAGCGCCGCATCGCCACCTGCGGGATCAGCACCACCTCCGGCACCAGGATCGACTGTCCGGGCACCGGCTCGCGCACCGCGCTGGCCAGCAGCGCGGCCAGCACGTCGAGTGAATTGGAGTGGTACAGGCGAAAATCGGCAACAGCGTCGGTCATCGCGGCAGTGTGCCGCAGCGGGCCGGCGATCACGAGGGTGGCGCGCGCCCGGCGCCGGTGCCGGGCGGGCCGGAGGCGTCGATGCCGTCGGCCGACACGCTGTGTTGCAGACCGGTCCGGCGGTAGTCGGGGCGGGTCCATGCAACAATACTGCACGGTCCAGTTTGGTTATGTTCAGCCGTTCACCACGATCTTACAACGTTGGAATTTTGTTAATGGCGTCCATGACAGCTTCCGCAGAACCGCTGGTGCAGTTGTCCAACGTCCGCATCGACCGCGGCGGTCGTACGATCCTGCGCGACGTTTCGCTGCAGGTGCCCCGCGGCAGCATCACCGCGGTGCTGGGCCCGTCGGGCAGCGGCAAGTCGACGCTGCTGGCCGCGTTGACCGGCGAGCTGCGCCCGGTAGCCGGCGCGGTGACCCTGTTCGGCAAGCCCATTCCCACCGGCAGCAGCGCGCTGCTGGAGATGCGCAAAAGCGTGGGCGTGCTGCTGCAGGGCAATGGCCTGTTGACCGACCTGACCGTGGCCGAGAATGTCGCGCTGCCACTGCGCGCCCATACCCGCCTGCCCACCCCGGTACTGCGCCGGCTGGTGCAGATGAAGCTGCATGCGGTGGGCCTGCTGGCGGCCGGCGAGGCCTGGCCGCGCGAGTTGTCCGGCGGCATGGCACGCCGGGTCGCCCTGGCCCGCGCATTGGCGCTGGACCCGCCGCTGATGATCTACGACGAGCCGCTGACCGGGCTGGACCCGATCGCCTCGGGGGTGATCATGAGCCTGATCCAACGCCTCAACGACAGCCTGGGGCTGACCAGCATCATCGTCAGCCACCACGTGCACGAGACCCTGCCGATCTGCGACCAGGTGATTGCCATCGCCAACGGTGGCGTGGTGTTCCAGGGCACTCCGGCCGCGCTGGAGTCCAGTGCCGATCCACTGCTGCGGCAGTTCCTGCACGGGCAGCCGGATGGCCCGATCCCCTTCGATGCCACGCCGCGCGCGAGGGTTGCCTGATGCCGTTCGTTGATGCCACCCGTTCGCTGGGCCGCGCCGGCCTGTTTTCGCTGACCGTGTTGCGCGGCTCGCTGCCGACCGCCGACTTCCTCGCCGAACTCACCCGCGAAATCTACAAGGTCGGTGCACGTTCGCTGCCGATCATCGCCGTTGGCGGCGCGTTCGTCGGTCTTGTGCTCACGTTGCAGGGCTATCGCACCCTGACCACCTTCGGCGCTGCCGATGCGCTGTCCACGCTGCTGGGCCTGTCGCTGTACCGCGAACTGGCCCCGGTGCTGACCGCGTTGCTGTTCATCGGCCGGGCCGGCAGTTCGATCGCTGCCGAGCTGGGCCTGATGCGCGCCACCGACCAGATCAAGGCGCTGGAACTGATGGCGATTGATCCGATCGCCAAGGTGGTCGCGCCGCGTTTCTGGGCGGCCGTGCTGACCGTTCCCCTGCTGACCGGCATCTTCTGCTCGCTGGCGATCAGCGCCAGCTACTTCGAGGCCGTGCATGTGCTCGGCCTGGACAACGGGGTGTTCTGGTCGGCGCTGAGCAACAGCGTGGACTTCTGGGACGACTTCGGCGTGGCGATGCTGAAGTCGGCGATCTTCGGCGGTACTGCCGCCCTGGTGGCGTCCTACGTGGGCTTCCACGCCGAACCCACCATCGAAGGCACGTCGGTGGCCACCACCCGCGCGGTGGTGAACGCCTCGCTGCTGGTGCTGATGTTCAACTTCGTGCTGTCGGCAATGATGTTCCAGTAGGTAACGACCGTTGGTCGTTACGCCTTCTACGTAAGAATCCCGCCCGGATCCCTGTCCGGGCACCTGACAAAAGAACAGTGAGACAACCCATGGCCATCCGCGGTCCCAGACTCGAATTTTCCGTCGGCGCTTTCCTGCTGCTGGCGCTGGCCTCGCTGCTGGTGCTGGCCGTGGCGTCCACCAACCAACGCTGGGGTTTCGGCAGCGATGGCTACGAACTCAAGGCCCGCTTCACCCAGATCGGGCAGCTGCGCAAGCAGGCCCCGGTCAAGATCGGCGGCGTCACCGTCGGCCAGGTCGCGGCCATCGAGCTGGACCCGACCAAGTTCGACTCGATCATCACCCTGAAGCTGGACAGCAAGTTCAAGGACCTGCCGGCCGACACCTCCGCCGGCATCTTCACCAGCGGTTTGCTCGGCGAAAGCTATATCGGACTGCAGCCGGGCGGTGATCCGGACGTGCTGAAGTCTGGCGACGAGATCGTCTTCACCCAGCCGGCGGTGGATCTGCTGCAGCTGGTTGGCAAGTACATGTTCAGTGGCCCGGCCAACACCGGTGGCGCTGAGGCCCACGATGGCAACGGCGCAGCCGCGCCTGCAACGGAACCGCAACCATGAAAATCAACCTGATCCCGGCCCTGCTGGCCACCGCGATGCTGGCCGCCACGCCGGCGCTGTCCTTTGCCCAGGCCGCACCGGCCGCTGCCTCGGCCCAGCAGGGCCAGGCCAGCAAGGCGGTGATGGACGCCAGTTCGCGCATCCTGTCCACGCTGCAGGAGCGCCGCGGCGAGTTCCGCGCCAACCCGACCGTGCTGCGCAACTTCATCAACGGCGAGCTCAACAAGACCTTCGACCGCGACTACGCCGCCCGCCTGGTGCTGGGCGTGCACGGCCGCGGCGCATCCGATGCCGACGTCAAGCTGTTTGCCGATGCCATGGCCGACAACCTGATGCAGCGCTACGGCTCGGCCCTGCTCGAAATCCAGGGCAAGCCGACCTTCCGCCTGAAAAGCGAGTCGCCGCTGCCGGGCAACCGTGGCGTGCGCGTCTCCACCGAATTGATGCGCGCCGGCAACGAGCCGACCCCGGTCGACTACCTGATGCGCAACGTCGGCGGCCAGTGGAAGATCTTCGATGTGATGATCGAAGGCATCTCCTACGTGCAGACCTTCAAGACCCAGTTCGATGCCCCGCTGCGCCAGAAGTCGATCCAGCAGGTGGCCACCGAACTGCGCAGCGGCAGCATGCAGGCCGCCGGACAGGCTCCGCGTGGCAAGTAACCCGACCACGGTGCAGCGCAACGGCACGGCGCTGGTGTTCAGCGGCGTGCTCGACCGCGCGGCGGTGTCGGCGTTGTGGCCGTCGCTGTCCGCGCTCGACGGCGTGCAGCAGCTGGACCTGACGGCGGTACCGCGGCTGGACAGCGCCGGATTGGCGCTGCTGGCCGAACTGGCCGCACGCCTGCGTGCGGCCGGTCGCCTGCCGACGATCGTCGGCAGCCCCGATGGTTTCACCGAACTCAGCGCCGCCTACCGGCTGGCACCCACCCTGGATTTCCATGCCCTTCCTGCGGCGAGCTGACATGAACGTCATACGCACCCTTCCCTTCCTCGTGCTCGCGCTGGCCTTGACTGCCTGCGCCGGCAAACCCGCCCGTGACAGTGCACCGGCCAGTGTCGAGGTCGCGCCGAGCGCGGCCGCGGTCGCCCCGCTGCCTGCCGACGACGCCACCGCAACCGCCGACGCGGCGCGCGATGCCGCTCCGCCAACGGCAACGGCCTCTGCCGAGCCGGTTGCCACGGCAGCCGGTAGTGCTGAAGCCCCGACCAACGCAGAGGACGACTTCGCCGCGCTGTACGGTGGCCCGGCCCCGAGCGCGGACGGCAGCGAACCCGGCCGCGCCAGCTACGACCCGTGGGAGCCGCTCAACCGCCGCGTGCACCGCTTCAACAACGTGGTCGACCGTGCGGTTGCCCGCCCGCTGGCCACGGCCTACACCCACGTGGTGCCGCGTTTCGCACGCACCGGGGTGAGCAACTTCTTCAACAATCTGCGCGCGCCGGTGACCATCACCAACCAGCTGCTGCAGGGCCGGCCCGATGATGCCTGGGACAGCCTGGGCCGCTTCATCATGAACTCCACGCTGGGCCTGGGCGGTTTGTTCGACCCGGCCAGCAAGGCGATGGTGGCCAACCGCAAGGAAGACTTCGGCCAGACGCTGGGGGCCTGGGGCTGGCGCCGTTCGCGTTACGTGGAACTGCCGTTCTTCGGCCCGCGCACGATCCGCGATGTGTTCGGCCTGGCTGGCGACATGCCGCTTTCGCCGATCCGCACGATCGAAGAAGACAAGATCCGCATCGGCCTGCAGGGTCTGCAGCTGGTGGACATGCGTTCGCAGCTGCTGGTCATCGACGACATGCGCAACAACGCGGTGGATGAGTACACGCTGGTACGCGATGCGTGGCTGCAGCGCCGCAACTACCAGATCGAGAACGATCTGCGCGGCAAGCACCTGCGTGGCAAGGATGCCGACGACACCGCCCCGATCCCGGTCGATGCGATGCCGATGCCGAACTGGGGCAACTGAGCGCAGGCGTGCCGACCCCCGGTTGGCCGCTACCCGCATTCGTGGGTTGCCCTCGCTAAAGAAAAACCCCGCCTAAGCGGGGTTTTTTTTGGTTCTTCTCCCCTGTGCGGGGAAAGACTCACCCTAAAGGGCGACAGCCGTTTGCTGGGGGTCTTCGATTGGCTATGTCGCGAGCGTCCAGGCCCCTGGGCAGCCGGCAGGCCCTTGTGCAAATGTCCCCCGGCCGACGCCTGCGGCGACGACCTCCTCCTTTGTTTTGCCAAGGGCCTGCCGACCGCCCAGGGGCTCGGCTTGCGGAACGCACACTCCGTTGTTTGCCGTGGGCGGCCAGAGTTTTCGACACGCGGGTACCGATGCCCTTGCGGAGGTAGGTCACCACCGTTGGTGGTGACGGTGCCCGGTGCTCGCCCGACCTTCAGGGCGATGCGCTCAGGCCGCCAGCGCCGCGTCGATCGCCGCCACCAGGCGGTGGTCATCGGCGGTCACGTCCGGGGCGAAGCGGGCGATGACCTGGCCGTCGCGGCCGATCAGGAACTTCTCGAAGTTCCACAGCACGCCCGGGGCCGGGTTCACTACCAGGTCGGGGTACTTGGCCACGGCGCCCTGCAGTTTTTCGCGCATCGGGCCTTCGCCGGTGGCGGTCGGCTGGGCGGCGGTCAGCTGCTGGTACAGCGGATGCACCTCGTCACCGGCCACGCTGATCTTGGCAAACAGCGGGAAGCCGACGTTGTATTCCAGCTGGCAGAACTGCTGGATTTCCGATTCGCTGCCCGGCTCCTGGGCCAGGAAATTGTTGGCGGGGAAACCCAGCACTTCCAGCCCGGCGGCCTGCTTGTCGGCATACAGCGCCTGCAGGCCTTCGTACTGCGGGGTCAAGCCGCACTTGGAGGCAACGTTGACCACCAGCAGCACCTTGCCGCGGTAGTCGGCCAGCGAGGAGGGCTGGCCTTCGATGGTGGTGACGGGGATGTCGTAGACGGTCTGGCTCACTGCAGGTTCCTTGGGTTGGATCAAAGGAGCACGGGGTTGCCGTGCCGTGGGGATCGTTCAATCAACGCAGAGCGTGCCTTGCGCCACGCCGTCATCGATACGCTGGCGGCAGCCGAAATTCTGGCTGATGTCGCGCTGGCAAACGCCGCGGGCCGTGGCCCCGGCGGCAACCGTCTGCTCGCCCTGGGCCAGGCAGTTCCCACTGCAATCGACCTTGGCACTGCAGGCCTTGCCCCCATCGGCATAGGGCACCACGCACTGCACGCGCTGCAGGCGGCCCAGCGGCTGCAGCTGGCCGCCGGCGGCGGCGCAGGCGGCGGCATCCGGGGCGTCCTGCGCGGCAGGGATCACGGCCGTATCGACGGTGGTCGCGGTACTGCTGCAACCGGCCAGGGCCAGGGTCATCAACAGCGACAACATCACGGTCAGGCGCATCGGGTCATTCCTCGGTGGGGTTGCTTTCATCGGTGCCCAACTCGTCGTCTTCGCTGCCGGTATCGCCCAGCAGCGCCTGGCTCTGTTCGCCGCCCAGCGATTCCACGCCACGCAGGCGACGTTCGATGGTGCGGGTCTTGCGGCTGGCTTCGCCGAGGCTGCGGCCAACCGTGCTGATCTGCTTTTCGGCTTTTTCCAGGATGCCGGCAAACTTGCCGAACTCGCTCTTGACCGCGCCCAACAGGCTCCACACTTCGCTGGAGCGCTGTTCGATGGCCAACGTGCGAAAACCCATCTGCAGGCTGTTGAGCAAGGCGGTGACGGTGGTCGGGCCGGCGACCACCACGCGGTGCTCGCGCTGCAGCAGGTCGATCAGGCCGGGGCGGCGGATCACTTCGGCATACAGGCCCTCGGTGGGCAGGAACATCACCGCGAAATCGGTGGTGTGCGGCGGCACGATGTACTTCTCGCAGATCGACCTGGCCTGGATGCGGATCGCCCGTTCCAGCTGCGCGCCCTGCACGCGTACGCCGTCCACATCGCCCTGTTCCTGTGCATCGAGCAGGCGCTCGTAGTCTTCGCGCGGGAACTTGGAATCGATCGGCAGCCACACCGGGGTGTCCTCGTGGCCGCGCCCGGGCAGGCGCACCGCGATGTCGACCATTTCCCCGCTGTCCGGGCGCACCTTCACCCCGCGCGCGTACTGCTCCTGGGTAAGGGTCTGTTCGAGGATGTTGTCCAGCTGCACTTCGCCCCAGCTGCCGCGGTTCTTGACGTTGCTCAGCACGCGCTTGAGATCGCCCACGCCGGTGGCCAGCTGCTGCATTTCGCCGAGCCCGCGCTGCACCTGCTCCAGGCGCTCGGAGACCAGCTGGAACGAGGCGCCCAGGCGGGTTTCCAGCGTGGTCTGCAGCTTCTCATCGACGGTGACGCGCATCTGGTCGAGCTTCTCGGCGTTGTCGCTCTGCAGGCTCTTGAGCTGCTGCTCGAGCGTGGCGCGCATCTCACCGATGCGCTGCTCGTTGCGCTGGGTCATCTCCTGCAGGCGCACGCCCAGCGAGTCGGCCAGGCGCTGCTGGGACTGCGCGGTTTCTTCGCGGCCCTTGCGTGCATCCTCGGCCAAGGCCTGGCGCAGCGCGCCCATGTGGCTGTCGGTGCGGGTGGTCAGTTCAACCAGCTGCTGGCCGAACGCTTCGATGCGGGCCTGCTGCTGCTGGCCGAAGGCCTCCAGCTGCGCACGCACATCGTGCAGGCGCTGGGCCAGCAGTTCACCGGTACGCTGCTGCGACTGCGCGCCTTCTTCGCGGGCCTTGCGCGCGTCTTCGCCAAGCGCGTCGCGCAGCAGGTCCAGGCGCTGGTCGGTACGGGTGGACAGATCGGTCAGCGCGCGCGCGAAGGTTTCCAGCCGCGCGTCCTGCTGCCGGCCGAGGCCTTCAAGCTGTTCGCGCAGTTCGCTGCGCCCCACCCGGGCCTCGTCGCGCAGGGTCTGCTCAAGCCCGCCATGCTGGGAACGCCGCAGCAGGACCACCAGCTGCAGCACGAGGACGACACACACCAGGCCGCCAAGGATGAGGAATTCGGTTTGCATGCGCGCAAGTGTAGGCCGTGCCGGTCTCATTGGCTGCGCCTGCGGCCGCCTGCGGTGCAGGAGGCGTGCCGCATGCCACGGTCACGCCCTCCCTGGCCCGCCTACAGGTGGGTAAACAGCTGCTCCCGGGGCAGCCGCGACTTGGGCAGGTCGGCATTGAAGTTGTCCGCGCTGCCGTAGCCGAGCGCGACGACCACCACGCTGCTGAAACCGCGCTCGCGCAGGCCCAGCTCGGCATCCAGCACATTCGCGTCGAAGCCTTCCATCGGGGTGGCGTCGATACCGTGCACGCCGGCGGCCAGCAACAGCGTGCCCAGTGCCAGGTAGGCCTGCTTCTGCATCCAGTGCTGCACATCGCCCAGCGTGTGGCGGTGCAGGTTGACGTAGTGGTGCAACGCGCCCTGCTGGCCGGCGCGGGCTTCGGGCGTGGGGAAGCGGCCGTCGGTGGATTCCTGTTCGATCACCTGGTCCAGGTACGCATCGTCGATCGCGGTACGCGTCGCGAACACGATCACGTGCGAGGCATCGGTGATCTTGGCGGTGTTGTACGGCTGGCCGGGCTGGGTGGCACGGGCGATGCATGCGCGTGCCTCGGCGCTGGCGGCGACAACAAAGTGCCAGGGCTGTGAGTTCACCGACGACGGCGCGTGGTGCAGGACCTCCAGCAGGTCCTGGACCACGGCC
The DNA here is from genome assembly GCF_057835675.1 of Stenotrophomonas sp. GL_101. Classification (NCBI taxonomy): domain Bacteria; kingdom Pseudomonadati; phylum Pseudomonadota; class Gammaproteobacteria; order Lysobacterales; family Lysobacteraceae; genus Stenotrophomonas; species Stenotrophomonas sp. GL_101. The sequence continues at coordinate 4,737,662 of NZ_CM174432.1, forward strand.
GGCGGCAGCGTGCGGGCGGGATCGTAGGCTTTGGTGGTGTGGCGGCGACGGGCCACCGGTGCGAGGGTCATGTGGTGGGTGTCCATGGGGTGTCAGAAGCCTTCGAGGACCAGCTTGCCGCGCGCGCGGTGGCTCTCGATCAGGGCGTGGGCGCGGCGCAGGTTGGCCGCGTTGATGCGGCCGTAGTGCTCGCCCAGGGTGGTGCGCAGCACGCCGGCATCGACCAGCGCGGACACACGCTCCAGCAGGTCGTGCTGGCGCTGCAGGTCCGGGGTGTCGAAGCTGGAGCGGGTGAACATCGATTCCCAGTGCAGCGACAGGCTCTTGCGCTTGAGCGCCATCACATCGAGCTGGCCGGGGTCGTCGATCAGCGCCAGCTGGCCCTGCGGCGCCAATGCGGCCACGATCTGCTCGTAGTGCTGGGCGGTGTGGGTCAGGCTGGCCACGTGGCTGACCGCCTCGATGCCCAGCCGCTGCAGACCATCGGTGAGTGGCTGGGTGTGGTCGATCACATGGTGTGCGCCCAGCGCATACACCCAGTCCTGGGTATCCGGGCGCGAGGCGGTGCCGATCACGGTCAGCCCGGTCAGCTGGCGGGCCAGCTGGACCAGGATCGAGCCGACCCCGCCCGCTGCGCCCACCACCAGCAGGGTCTGGCCTTCGCCACCACCTTCGGCAATGCGCAGGCGGTCGAACAGCAGCTCCCAGGCGGTGATGGCGGTCAGTGGCAGCGCCGCGGCAGCGGCATCGTCCAGGCTGGCCGGGGCGTGCCCGACGATGCGCTCGTCCACCAGCTGATACTCGGCATTGCTGCCGGGCCGGCCGATCGCGCCGGCGTAGTAGACCCGGTCGCCAGGCTGGAACAGGCTGACCTCGCTGCCCACCGCGTCCACGATGCCGACCGCATCCCAACCGAGCACGCGCGCCTGCTCCACGGCCACGCCATTGCGCACCTTGGTATCAACCGGGTTGACCGAGACCGCGCGCACGTTCACGCGCAGGTCGCGCGGGCCGGGCTGGGGCAGCGGCAGGGTCACGTCGACCAGCGCGCGCGGGTCGGTGATGGGCAGGCCGTGCTGGGTGTAGGCGACAGCTTTCATGGGGGCGCTCGGTTCGGAAAGAGGGCCAGCGTGCGCTTCCCGCAGGCAACGGGAAAGGCGCAGAATCAGTCATCACTTTCACTGCAGCAATGAAAATGATCCGCATCGATGACCTCACCCTGTTCGCCCGCACCGCCGCGCTGGGCAGCTTCTCCAATGCCGCGCGCGAAGCCGATCTGCTGCCCGGCCAGGTCGCCGCGGCGGTGGCCCGGCTTGAGCGCGAGCTGGACCTGCGCCTGTTCGTGCGCTCCACCCGCAGCCTGCGCCTGACCGCCGAAGGCGCGCTGTACCTGCCCTATGCACAGGAAGTACTGGCAACGCTGCGCGAAGGCGAGGCCCGCGTCCGCGGCGACGCTGCCGAGCTGCGCGGGGTGCTGCAGGTGGCCGCACCCTCCGACCTGGGCCGCAATCTGCTGCTGCCGTGGCTGACCGAGTTCCGCGCCGCGCACCCCCGGCTGCAGCTGCGGCTGCAGTTGTCCGACCAGGTGACCGACGTGTTCCGCGATCCGGTCGACATCGCCTTCCGCCTGGGCCGCTTCGACAACGCCAGCTACGTCGCCCTGCCCTTGCTGCCGGGCAATCGACGGGTGCTGGCGGCATCGCCGGCCTACCTGGCCCGGCACGGCGCGCCGGCCAGCCTGGAGGCGCTGAAGGACCATCACTGCCTGCTCTACCAGCTGGCCGGGCGTGCCTACGACCGCTGGAGCTTCGAGCTCGACAGCCGGCGCGTGGTGGTGCCGGTGCGCGGCAACATGGTCTGCGACGATGCCGACGTGGTGCGGCGCTGGGCGGTGGCCGGCGAAGGGATCGTGTTCAAGTCCTGGCTGGATATCTGCGAAGACGTGCGCGCCGGGCGCCTGCAGGTGCTGCTCGACGGGGCCGGCGACAGCCTGCCGTTGAACCTGGTGTGTCCGCATCGCAAGCAGTTTTCCCCGGCGATCCGGCAACTGCACGCACTGTTCGAGCAGCGCCTGCAACCGCTGCTGAAGGATCTGCCGCGAGCGGCCGGCTGAGGCCTGTCGGTGCAGCGGTCGGTGCCCGACAATGGCGCTCCCCCGTAGTCGAGTCGCCGTCATGCCGTGGATGGGCATCCAGGACCTGTGGACCTTCATTGCCGCCGTACTGGTGTTCCTGGCGCTGCCGGGCCCGGGGACGTTCACCCTGCTCACCGCGACCGGGCGCGGCGGGGTGCGCGGCGGCTATACCGCACTGTTCGGGCTGCTGCTGGGCGACCAGATCCTGATGTGGCTGGCGGTGGCCGGCGTGGCCGCGCTGCTCAAGGCCAACCCACTGGTGTTCCATGCAGTGCAGTACCTGGGCGCGGCCTACCTGGTGTGGGTCGGCATCGGCCTGCTGCGCGCACCGCGCCCCAGCGCCGAAGAGGGGGGCATCCGGCTGCGGCCCGGGCACTACTTCGGCCAGGCGGTGTTGATCAACCTGCTCAACCCGAAGGCGATCATCTTCTACATGGCGTTCCTGCCGCTGTTCATCGACCCGGCGCGGCATCAGGGCGTGGTGACGTTTGCGACAATGGCGGTGATCATTTTCGTCATGGGCCTGGCGTACTGCTCGGTGTTGATCGGGGTCGGCAACCTGTTGCGACGTCGGATTCTTCAACATCCTCGCGTAGGACTTTTCCTGCGTCGCATCGCAGGTGTTTTCCTGATCGGCTTCGGCGTCCGCCTTGGCGTCAGCGGCTGATGCCTTGCCGCGCGGGCGGTGTAGGCACACGCGAGCCATTCGCGCCTGCGCGGACATAGACCGCATCATCGATGCGAGTCGCTTCAATCAATAACTTGAGATTCCCTGATACCCCTCGGACGTGTCCAATCGGCGCCATCGCCAACGGACGCCCTCCTTGCGCCCGCGCGCCCTTGCGAGGAACCGATGCCCCCCGTGTACTTCGTCCAGCATCTGGCCGGCCATCAGGAACGCCTGCTCGGCATGAGCACCGGCCGCATCGACCTGGGTGTTCCGGCGGTCACGCGGATCGTCGCCGGCCTGCAGCCGCTGGATCGGATCGATCTGCGTACCTGTTACTTCGACTGCCAGGCCAGCCTCGTGCTCGCCCTGCGCCGCCGCATCCGCGACGCCGAACACGCCACACAGGGCTGGCGTGTGTTCGATGCCGAGGGCGTGCTGAGATGCAAGCGGTTCCCGTGCGATAGCCAGGTGATGTTTCCGCACGGGGTGCCGCTGCAGCAGCACTGGCTGCTCACGCTGGCCGGGGCGGTCGTTCCCAACGCGGTGGACTGAATTCCCTGCTGCTCAGGGCGCGCGCTGTGCCTGGCGCAGGTGGTCGATGAACACCCGCAGTTTGGGCGCCATCTGCTCGCGTGCCGGGTAGTAGAGGTGGAAGCCGGCGAAGGGCTGTTGCCAGTCCTGCAGCACCGTCTGCAGGCGGCCGGCGGCGACATCGGCCAGCACCACCGCCTCGAAGGTCTGCGCCATGCCCAGCCCGGCGCGTGCCGACCCATGGACCAGCGCGGCATCGTTGAACACCAGCCGCCCGCTCACTTCCACATCGAAGTCGCGTCCGTCGCGGGTGAATTCCCACGGCATCAGCCGGCCATTGCTGCGCCGGTGCACGATGCAGGCGTGCCCGATCAGATCGGCCGGGGTCTGCGGCTCCCCCTGCCGGGCGAAATAGTCCGGGGTGGCCACCACGACCTGGCGCTCGAGGGGACCGATCGGCACGGCGATCATGTCGCGCGCCAGGCATTCGCCCAGGCGGATACCGGCATCGAACCCCCCAGCGACCAGGTCGGCCAGCGCCGGCTCCACGAACAGCTCCACCTCCACCTGTGGATAACGCGCCAGGAATGCCGGCAGGTGCGGCAGCACGAGCAGCTCGGCGGCAATCCGCGGCACGTTGATGCGCAGCTTGCCGGCCGGCACCGCCCGCACGCTGTCCAGGTCGTCGAAGGCGGCATCGATCTGCGCGAGGCCTTCGCGCACGCGCACCAGGAAGCGCGCGCCATGCTCGGTCAGGCCCACCCGCCGCGTGGTCCGGTGCAGCAGGCGCACGCCCATGCTGGCCTCCAGCGCGCGCACTGTCTGCGACAGCGCCGAGGGCGACACGCCCAGGTCATCGGCGGCGCGGGTGAAGCTGCAATGGTGGGCCACCCGCGAAAACGCGACCACGGCCGACAACGAGGGCTGCGAGGACATTGTGAAGCCTGCCTTCAAGGTGGATGCGGGGGATGGTGCTTTATCAACATGGTACCGCGGAGGATGCTGGGCCACCGGTGCCGCCAGGCACCTACCGTTCCTTCCCACCCGGAGACCTCCCATGCAGACCCGCACCCTCGGCCACCACGGCCCCACCGTTTCCGCGCTTGGCCTGGGCTGCATGGGCATGAGCGCCTTCTATGGCGGTCGCGGCAGCGATGCCGACGCCATCGCGGTCATCCACCGCGCACTGGAGCGCGGGGTCAGCCTGCTCGACACCGCCGACATGTACGGCCCGCACACCAACGAGGTGCTGGTGGGCAAGGCGATTGCCGGCCGCCGCGACCAGGTGTTCCTGGCCACCAAGTTCGGCATCCGGCTGGAACCCACCGACACCCGTGCGCGCAGCGTCGATGGGCGCCCCGAGTACGTGATCGCCGCCTGCGAGGCCAGCCTGCAACGGCTGGGCGTGGACCATATCGACCTCTACTACCAGCACCGGGTGGATGCCAGCGTGCCGATCGAAGACACGGTCGGGGCGATGGCGCGGCTGGTCGAACAGGGCAAGGTGCGCTTCCTCGGCCTGTCCGAAGCGTCGGCGGCCACCATTCGGCGCGCGCACGCGGTGCACCCGATCACCGCCGTGCAGACCGAGTATTCGCTGTGGTCGCGCGACCCGGAGGACAACGGCGTGCTGCGCACCGTGCGCGAGCTTGGCATCGGCTTCGTGCCCTACTCGCCATTGGGCCGGGGCTTCCTGACCGGCGCCATCCGCAGCCCGGCCGACTTCGACGCCGATGACTACCGCCGCCAGTCACCGCGCTTCCAGGGTGACAACTTCGCGCGCAACCTGGCGCTGGTCGATGCAGTGGCCCACATGGCGCAGGCCAAAGGCATCACCCCGGGCCAGCTCGCCCTGGCCTGGGTGCTGGCACAGGGCGAAGACCTGGTGCCGATTCCCGGCACCAAGCGGCTCGCTTACCTGGAGGAAAACCTGGACGCGCTGGCGGTGACGCTGACCGCCGACGAGCGCGCCGGGATCGACGCGATCCTGCCGCCGCATGCCGCCGTGGGCCAGCGCTATGCCGAAGCGGCGATGGCAACGGTGAATCGCTGAGCGGGCACGGCCGACACCGGCGGGTACGGGGACCAAGACGGCGCATTTGTGCCGTTTTCGTCACCCCTGCCCCAGTCAGAGTCCCCCGACAGCGCCATGGGACGCTTGGCAGTAGTAATGCTGCGCCGCGTTGGGTAAAACTCGCAGACTTGTCATTAACAGTCATCCCCCGCGAGGCCCCATGTCATCGTTGCTCCGGCGCAAGTCCGTAGACCAAGTCACCGTCCATGAAGCCGGCAGGCGGCTGGTCCCGACCCTGAGCTGGCCGCACCTGATCGCGCTGGGCATCGGCGCCATCGTCGGCACCGGCATCTATACCCTGATCGGGGTGGGTGCCAACCTGGCCGGCCCTGCCGTGCTGATCTCCTTCGCCATCGCCGGGGCGGTCTGCGCCTGCGCCGCGCTGTCCTACGCCGAGCTGGCCACGATGATGCCGGCCGCCGGCAGCGCCTACACCTACAGCTACGCGGCACTGGGCGAGATGATCGCCTGGGTGGTCGGGTGGAGCCTGATCCTGGAGTACTCACTGGTGGTGAGTACGGTGGCGGTGGGGTGGTCGGGTTACGCGGTCGGCTTCCTGCACGGCTGGGGGATCGAGCTGCCCTTGATGCTCACCGCCGGGCCACACGTGGCCGGGGGCTTCATCAACCTGCCGGCGGTGCTGATCACCTTCGTGGTGGCCGGCATGCTGATGGCCGGCACCAAGGAAAGCGCCACCCTCAATGCGATCCTGGTGGTGGTGAAGATCATCGCCCTGACCATCTTCGTGGTCATTGCGCTGCCGCACTTCGACACCGGCCACATGGACCCGTTCATGCCGTTCGGCTTCGTCAAATCGCTGGGCCCCAACGGGGTCGAGCACGGGGTGATGGCCGCCGCGGCGATCATCTTCTTCGCTTTCTACGGCTTCGATGCGATCTCCACCGCCGCCGAGGAAACCAAGAAGCCGGACCGCGACCTGGCGATCGGCATCATCGGTTCGATGGTGGGCTGCACCATCATCTACGTGCTGGTGGCGCTGGCCGCAGTAGGCGCGATGAGCTACACCATCTTCGGCCAGAGCGCCGAGCCGCTGGCGCTGATCCTGCGCGAGCTGGGCAGCCCGGGCGCGGCCAAGTGGATTGGCGCGGCCGCGGTGATCGCACTGCCGACGGTGCTGCTGGCCTTCCTGTACGGCCAGAGCCGCATCTTCTTCGTCATGTCGCGCGATGGCCTGTTGCCTCGCGGCCTGTCCAAGGTCAGCGCGCGTACCGGTACGCCGATCGCCACCACGCTGTTCACCGCGGTGCTGGTGGCGGCACTGGCCGGCGTGGCGCGTCTGGACGAGATCGCCGCATTGGCCAACGCCGGCACGCTGGCCGCCTTCACCGCCGTGGGCCTGTGCCTGGTGGTGCTGCGCAAGCGCGAGCCGAACCGCGAGCGCAAGTTCCGTACTCCGTTGGCCTACATCGTCGGCCCGCTGGCGGTGATCGGTTGCGTGTACCTGTTCTTCAGCCTGCCCAGCAAGACCCAGCTGTACTTCCTGGCGTGGAACCTGTTGGGCCTGATCGCATACTTCGCCTATGGCCGCCGTAACGCGGTGCTGGGCAAGGCCTGACCAATCCGCCTGGCGCCGGGCTCTGTCCGGCACCAGGCGCGGCGGCGATCAGCGCCCGCTGGGCGTCGCCACCTTGTCCGCATGCGCCTGCGCCTGCTGCATCACCCGCAGCAGGTTGCCCCCCCAGATGCCGGCGATCTGCTTCTCGCTGTAGCCCTTGCGCAGCAGCCATGCGGTGATTTTCGGCAGCTGGCTCACGTCCGTCAGGTCGGCCAGGCCACCGCCGCCGTCCCAGTCCAGGCCGATACCCACATGCTCGGGGCCGACTACCTGGAGGATGTGCTCGAGGTGGGCGAAGAAATCATCCAGGGTCGCCTGCCGCATCGGGTAGCGCTGGTCGATCTCTGCCAACCCTTTCTTCAATGCCACGCCCTGCTGGATGCTCAAGGTGTCGTAGTCGCCGCCCAGCTGTTTCATCAGCGCCGCTTCGGCTGCCGAACGCGCCTCGCTTTTGCCGGTGTCGATCAGGTAGCCGCCATAGGCGTTGACCTGGATCACCCCGCCGGCCTTGGCCAGCCGCTTCAGCCGTACATCGTCCAGATTGCGCGGATGGTTGTAGATCGCCTTGGACGAGCTGTGCGACAGCACGAACGGCACCGGCATGCGCTCGATCAGGTCGTCGAACACCGCATCGGCGGCGTGCGACTGGTCGATCACGATGCCCAGCCGAACCGCCTCATCCACCAGCGCCTTGCCGGCCGGGCTCAGGCCCTTCCATTCGGCCCCCTTCTGGTCGGTGGCTGAATCGGCGAACTCGTTGTTGGCGAAGTGCACCGTGCTCAGCAGGCGCAGCCCGCCCAGGTAGTAGAAGCTCAGCAGCGAAGGATCATCGACCAGCGGGCTGGCATTCTCCATGCTGATGTAGACCACGCGCTTGCCGGCCGCCTTGATCCTGGCCGCATCGGCCGGCGTCAGCGCCAGCTGGAAGGTATCGGGGTGCGCGGCCAGCATCTCGCGGATTTCCATCAACCGCAGCAGGCCGTGGTCGCGTTCGTGGCGATGTGCCTGCGCGCTGCGGTCGCCCTGGTCGGTGTAGATCGCCCAGAAGCCGCCATCCAGCGCACCTTCGACCATGCGCGGGTAATCCACCTGCGACAGCGCGTTATGGTCATGCCGCTGCTGGATGTCGAAACCGGCGCGGCCGAAGTTGGCCGGGGTGTCCAGATGGCTGTCCAGGGTGATCAGCGTGCGCTGCAGGGCGCCGGCGCGGGCCAGCTCCTGCGCGGAGAACTCGATGGCGTGGGCGGACAGCGGCGTGCACAACGCCAGCGATACCAGCAGGGACAGACTGCGCAACGTCATGACGCCTCACCTTGGATGGGAAGCGTCAGACCATAGCAAAGCGTACCAACCAACGCCGTTCCAGCCCGGTAGGTGCCGACCGTTGGTCGGCACATTCCCGCCGCGTGCGGTCAGTCCAGCACGCGGCAGAACACCGCCTTGAGATAGCGCGATTCCTGCACGTGCGCCATGAAGGGGTGGTCCGGACCGGCGCCGGACACCTTCAGGATCTGGATGGTGCGGCCGGAATAGAACGCCGCGCGGCGCAGCATGTCCAGGAACTGGTCCTCGGCCACCAGGCCGGTGCACGAGAACGTGGCGAACAGGCCACCGGGCTTGACCACGCCGAGCGCCAGCTTGTTCATGTCCAGGTACTTCTTCAGCGCGGTGATCACCTGGTCGCGGTCGCGGGTCATCTTGGCCGGGTCCAGGATCACCACGTCGAACCGCTCGCCACGGTTGGCCGCATCGCGCAACCACGGGAACACGTCGGACTGGATGAACTTCGGGCGCACGTTGTTGAGCCGCGCATTGCCCTTGGCCAGGGCGAGCACGTCTTCATCGATATCGATGCCCACCACCTCCGACGCACCGCGGGCAGCGGCATACACCGCAAAACCGCCGGTGTTGCAGCACAGGTCGAGCACGCTCTTGCCGTCTACCTGCTGGCTCAGCCACTGGCGGTTGTCGCGCTGGTCGGCGAAGAAACCGGTCTTGTGGGCACCGGCCGGGTCAGCGCGGAACTTCACCCCGTGTTCGGTGATGACCGCCGCTTCGGTGGTGGTGTTGCCGTGGAAGTCGAAGCTCTCCTGCTTCTGCACGTGTTCGTCGGCGAAGCTGTGGAAACGGCAGCCCGGGAACTGTTCGCGCAGCGCTTCGTAGATCCACTCGCGGTGGCGGAACATGCCGGCGGCGAAGAACTCCACCACCACCAGGTCGGCGTAGCGGTCCACCACCAGGCCCGACAGCCCGTCGCCCTCGCTGTGGACCACGCGCCAGGCATCAGAGACGGCGTCGAGCTTGAGCACGTCACGACGCAGCGACACCGCCTGGGCGATCTTGCGCGAGAACCAGCCGGCGTCCACCGGGATGCCCTGGTCGGTTTCCAGGATGCGCACGGCAATGCGCGAATGGCCGTTGTAAAAACCGCGACCGATCCATTCCCCGTCCACGCCGATGACATCGACGATGGCACCGGGTTTGGGGCGGACGGCAGGCTTTTCGACCAGTTTCTGGAAGATCCACGGGTGGCTGGAGCGCCAGGCATTCTTGAGGCGGACAACGGGGGCAGGGGTATTCATTTCCGCATTGTATGACGCGGCATCGCTGCGCGCTGCCGCCCCACAGTCTGCGCGGCAGACTGTGGGCCCCTCATACCCGCACCCAGACCCCCGGCGCCTGCGGCGCGGCCCCCTGACTCAGGGGGCGTCTGGCTCCGGGCCGGCCGCGTGCTTTTCGCCAGCCGCGCCACTTACCTCCAACGTGGGCGATCCGCGGTGACCCCAGCCTCCGGCGTCCCCCGGTCGATTTGACGCGGCGCCCCCGACCCCGCAGAATCGGCGCCAGAAGGGGAGTAGCTCCCAGACGTTGTCGCCGTCAATTCGAGCCCGCAGGCTCCGGTGCAACGGCAGTCCCACCCATCGGGACTGCGAGCGAGACCTTCGCCGTATGGCGAAGCTCTGTCCCTGGATCCCCCTGATCCTCCGTTGCAGATCCTCGCCGTCCGGCTTGAGGCATTTTTTCTTATCCAACGGACAAACCCATGCAGACGATCGGTAATTTGTGGTTGTGGGGCGGCTTCGGCGCGGTGGTGATCATCGCGTTGCTGGTTGACCTTGTTTTGATGCGACACGGCGGCCCGCACAAGGTCACCTTCAAGGAGGCCCTGTGGTGGTCGATCGGCTGGGTCGCGCTGGCCCTGGCCTTCAACGGTGGTCTCTGGTACTACCTGAACGAGACCGCCGGCCAGGTCGTGGCCAACAAGGTCGGCCTGGAGTTCCTGACCGGCTACCTGGTGGAAAAAGCCCTGGCGGTGGACAACATCTTCGTGTTCCTGATGATCATGGGCTACTTCGCGGTGCCTGAGGAACAGCGGCAGAAGGTGCTTATCATCGGCATCCTGGGTGCGATCGTGCTGCGTACGATCATGATCTTCGCCGGCAGCGTGCTGCTGACCAAGTTCCATTGGCTGCTCTACGTGTTCGGTGCGTTCCTGCTGTTCACCGGTTGGAAGATGTGGTTCTCCGCCGGTACCGAGCCGGACTTGGAGAACAACCCGGCGCTGCGTTGGATGCGCAAGCACCTGCGCCTGATGCCCGAGTACGCCGGTAACGCCCTGAGCACGATGCGCGACGGCAAGCGCTGGTTCACCCCGCTGTTCGTGGTGCTGATCCTGATCGCGGTTACCGATGTGATCTTCGCCGTGGACAGCATCCCGGCGATCTTCGCCATCACCACCGACCCGTTCATCGTGCTCACCTCCAATGTGTTCGCGGTGCTGGGCCTACGCGCGATGTTCTTTCTGCTGGCCGGCATGGCCGATCGCTTCCACCTGCTGCCGTACGGCCTGGCCCTGGTACTGGCGTTCATCGGCATCAAGATGATGCTGATCGACATCTTCAAGATCCCCACCCCGATCTCGCTGGGCGTGGTCGCGGTGATCATCGCCGCCACCGTGGTACTGAGCCTGAAGAACCCGCCGAAGACCGGCGACGCATGACCCCTGGCTGCCACCGGTGGGATTGTCCCGCCGGTGGTACCACTCTCTCCCGCAGCGTTGCCCTTGTGTTCAGCGGCAACGACGCAATCCCTTAGGGTATGAACGCCAACCTGCCCCAGCCCCTGCCCGCCGGCAACACGCCAGACCCGCCCCGCAACGACCGCGGCCGGGTGATGCGGGCGTTCAACCTCAGCCTGGCCTTCGTGCTGGTACTGGTGGCGGTGTTCACTGCCCAAGGCCATTTCGATTGGCGGCCGTGGGCCGTCGCCCCGCTGGAAACGGCCGGGTTGTTAGGCATCCTGGGCGCGCCACTGCTGCACGGTTCGGTACAGCACCTGGGCGCCAACGGGTTCGCCCTGCTGATCCTGGGCACCCTTGCCGGCAGCGTTTATCCCAAGGCCACGCTGCGCGCGCTGCCGTTGCTGTGGATCGGCTCCGGCGTCGGCGCGTGGCTGCTCGGCGATATCGGCAGCCGTCATCTGGGGGCCAGCGGCATCACCCACGGCCTGATGTTCCTGGTCTTCGTGCTCGGCCTGCTGCGCCGCGACCGCCCGGCGATCGCCGCCGGCCTGATCGCGTTCCTGTTCTACGGCAGCATGCTGATCACCATCCTTCCGCACGAGCCGGGGGTGTCCTGGCAGTCGCACATGGGCGGTGCCTTCGCCGGCATCATCAGCGCGCTGCTGTTCCGCCTGTCCGACCCGATGGCCCCGCGCAAGCGTTACAGCTGGGAAGAGGAAGACGAGGACGACCTGGACGCGCGCCCGGACAACGACCTGGAGCCGCCCTCCCCGCAGCGCGTGCCGGTGCTGTGGCAGCCGCGCGAGGGCCAGGACTTCGTGGTGCTGCCGTTCCGCCCGCGCGATCCGGGCGACACCCGCCGGTATCCGGATCCGCCCCGGTAGGCATCGACCGTTGGTCGATGCGCTTGCGCTGCCGATCATTGTCCGTACCGACCAACGGTCGGTACCTACCCGACTCCATCCGGCGTGGGTCAGACCCGGTAGGCATCGACCGTTGGTCGATGCGCTTGCGCGTGCCGATCATTGTCCGTACCGACCAACGGTCGGTACCTACCGGTCGTCCACCGCGCGCCGGCCCAGCGCGGGGTCGTCGGTGAAGAACGCATCGATGCCGGTGGCCAGGTAGGCACGCATTTCGGCGATGGAACCCTCGGCATTGCGCGCGTTGGGCTCGCCCTTGCGGAACTCGGCAGCCTGGAAATAGTTCTCGGGTCGGAACGTATACGGCACCACCATCAGCCCCGCCGCATGCGCGTCGCGCACCAGCGGAGTCGGCGTGCCCAGCTTGCCAGCCGCATCCAGCGGAATGACCATGCGCAGGCTCGGGCCGATGCCGTCGGCGTAGCCGGCCACGGTCTCCAGACCGGCCGGGGTGATCATGTCGGCGTAGCGCTGGCTGCCGTTGACCGCCAGCACATCGCCGGGCTGCTGCTTGGGGTCACCGAGCAGCTGCAGCAGGCGGATGTTGGAATCACCGCCCAGCTTGCCGCGCAGGTAACGCAGGTTGCCCACCTCGAAGGACTGGATCGTCACCGGCGCCACGCGGGTGTATGCATTGCCCTGCAGGGCGGCTAGCACCTTGTCTTCCATCGGCAGGCCGATGCTCTTGAAGTACGTGCCGTGCTTGATCTCCGGCACCAGCCCGATACCGCGGTTGGCGCGGCCGGCCTGCTGGACCAGGAAGGCGATGATCTCGTCCAGCGTGGCGATGCGGAACTGGCCGTCATAGGCGGTGCTGCGCAACTGCGGCAAGCGCTCGCGTGCGTAGAGGGTCTTCAGCTCGGCCAGGGTGAAGTCTTCGCTGAACCAGCCTTCGATGCGCTCGCCGTCGATGGTCTTGACCGTCTTGCGGCTGGCGAACTCGGGATGCGCGGCTACATCGGTGGTGCCGCCGATCTCGTTCTCGTGGCGCGACACCAGTACCCCGTCCTGGGTCATCACCAGGTCCGGTTCGATGTAGTCGGCGCCATCGGCAATCGCCTGGGCATAGCTGGCCAGGGTGTGCTCGGGCAGCAGCGCGCTGGCGCCACGGTGGCCGTAGACGGCCGCCTTGCGCGGCGCGATGGGAGAAGATTCAGCGCTCATGGCCACCGATGGTGCCACGGCCAGCGACAACAGCAAGGCACAACCCCACAACGACTTCGACACTGCAAACCCCTGTTTGATGCGGCCCGCGCCGACGCGGCGAGGGCGTGGAAAGGACCGGTGTAGTGTGCGGGCCCGGTGTGACAGGGGTAAGAAACCAGAGCGGTCAGGCGCGCCTCCCGCTGCACCGCCTTACTTGCCGATGCAGAAGCTGGAAAAGATCCGCCCCAGCAGCTCATCGGCGCTCATCCGGCCGGTGATCTCGCCCAGTGCCTCGTGCGCCAGGCGCAGTTCTTCAGCGGCCAGCTCCAGGTGTTCGTGGACCAGCTCGGCGGCGGCGCGTTCGGCGTGGTCGATGGCCAGCAGGATCGCCTCCACGTGGCGCGCGCGCGCGGAGAACTCCCCCTCCACGCTGTCGCCGGCACCGCCGCTGGCCAGTTCGCGCAGGCGGGTATGCAGTACGTCCAGGCCAAAGCCGCTCGTGGCCGAAACATGCACGATGTTCGGCGCTGCATCTACCGGGAGCGCATCGAGCAGGTCGCTCTTGTTGTGGATCCACAGCTGCTGCGGCACCTCGTCGATGGCATCGCCGATCGAGGCGATGCCGGCCTGCGGATCGCGCGCATCCAGCACCACGATGGCCAGGTCGGTGCGCTGCATCTCCGCGCGCGCGCGGCGCATGCCTTCGCGCTCGATCGCATCACCGCCTTCGCGCAGCCCGGCGGTGTCCACCAGGGTCAGTTCCAATCCGTCGATGCGGATGGTTTCGCGCAACGTGTCTCGGGTGGTGCCGGCGATGTCGGTGACGATGGCGCGCTCGCTGCCGGCCAATGCGTTGAGCAGCGAGCTCTTGCCAGCGTTCGGCGGGCCCACCAGCACCGCATGCAGGCCATCGCGCAGCTTGCGGCCGCGCTCGGCATCGTCGCGCAGCTGCCCCAGCGCGCGCAGGGCATCCTCCAGCCCGCTGCGGACCTGTTCCCCACCCAGCGTATCCAGTGGTTCGTCGGCGAAGTCGATCGCCGCTTCAACATGGATGCGCAGCAGGACAAGCTGTTCTGCCACCGCATCGACGCGACGCGAGAACACGCCGTCCAGCGAGCGCCGCGCCGCGCGTGCTGCGCGGGTGTCGCTGGCCGCGATCAGGTCGGCGATGGCCTCGGCCTGGGCCAGGTCGAGCTTGCCGTTGAGAAACGCGCGTTCGCTGAACTCGCCCGGCCGGGCTTGGCGCGCGCCGAGGGCGATGCAGCGCGCGACCAGCTGCTGCAACACCACCGGGCTGCCATGGCCCTGCAGCTCCACCACCTCTTCGCCGGTGAAGCTGTTGGGCGCCGGGAACCACAGCGCGATGCCGTCGTCGATCACCTCGCCCTGCGCATCGCGGAAGCGGGCGTAGTGCGCGTGGCGGGGCTGCATCGTGCGTACGCCGATGGCCTCGGCAATCGCGCGCGCGCGCGGCCCGCTCAGGCGCAGCATGCCCACGCCCCCGGCACCGGGCGCGGTGGCGATGGCAACGATGGTGTCGATGTTGGACGCGGCAGTCATCGCTTAGAGCTTCTCCAGCTGGGCGCGCGCCTGGGCGGCGGCGCTGCCTTGGGGTTGCAGGGCCAGGTAAGTGCTGTAGGCCTGCTTGGCCTTGGCGGGGTTGCCGGCATGGAAATAGGCGTCGCCCAGGTTGAAATGCGCCACCGCGCGCGACGGATCGATCTTCAAGGTGTTTTCCAGCCAGCGCGCCGCTTCGAGGTAGCGCTGCTGGCGGTAGTAGACAAACCCCAGGTTGTTGGCCGCCTGGGCAAAGTCCGGGCGCAGTTTCAGCGCTTCGGTGAACTGCGCCACGGCTTCGTCATAGCGCTTCTCGCGGTACAGCTGCAGGCCGCGGTCGTTGGCCTGCTGCGCGCGCTGGCGGTCGGATGTCGGCGCGGCCGCTGGCACCACCAGCGTGCTTTTGCCACCCTGCAGGTCGGCCACGGTCACCGGGGTTTCGGCGGGGCCCTTGGCGTCCTGCAC
The DNA here is from genome assembly GCF_057835675.1 of Stenotrophomonas sp. GL_101. NCBI lineage: Bacteria > Pseudomonadati > Pseudomonadota > Gammaproteobacteria > Lysobacterales > Lysobacteraceae > Stenotrophomonas > Stenotrophomonas sp. GL_101. The sequence goes on from NZ_CM174432.1 coordinate 4,752,759, forward strand.
GGCATCGACCTTGTTGTTCAGCGCGATGGCATCGGCTGACAACTGGCGCGTGTCGGCGTTGAGGAATTCCGGGTTGTCGGGCACCTGGAACACGAACTCCCCGCCCTGCGACCCGGGCAGGCTGCCGAACGCGGGCGTCTGCTGCGACACCGCCGACACCGCCGGGGCGACGTAGGCAGCCAGCTCGGTGCCGGTGATCAGGCCATCGCCGTTGAGGTCGCCCTTGCCGGCCAGCGCCTGCAGCAGCACCCAGGTGAATACCGAATGGCCATTCGGGCCGCTGTCCGCCACCTGCTGGTCTGCGCCGCCGGCGGTGAGCATCTGGCGCGCGCTGCGGCGTGCGTTCTCGCGCAGGAACGCCGATGACGACGGCCCGCCACGCGTCAGCCCCAGGCCGCTGTAGCAGGCGTCCATGACGAACATCACGTGCTTGGCCTGCATGCTCTCGGCGATGTTCTGGATGTCGGTCATCGCGATGGCATCGGTGGCAAATTCGTTGGGATTGGAATCCACCGGAATGATGTAGCCCAGGTCGCGGCCCGACGCCAGCCGGCGGGTGGCACCATGCCCGGCGAAGAACACGAACACCCGGTCGTCGCGCCCGGTGCGGTCATCGGCCAGGCGGTCATGGAAGGCGGCCAGGATGTTGTTGCGGGTGGCCTGCTGGTTCTTCAGCACGATCACCTGCGAAGACGGGAAGCCGAACTGCCCGGTCAGGGTATCGGCGATGGCCTGCGCATCGTGGCTGGCGTACTCCAGCTTCGGCCACTGGGCGTAGTCGTCGATGCCGATCACGATCGCCCAGGACTTCTGGTAGCCGGTAGTGACCGTGGCCGCAGTGCTGGCGCCCTTGCGCGCGCGGCTCACGGTGAACTCGCGGCCGTTCCAGCCGGCGAACTGGTAACCGTCGGCGATCAGCCGGTCCAGGATCTGCGGCAGCGCCTTGACCGCGCGGTCGTGGATGTCGTGGAACAGGATGATGCCGCGCTGTTCCTTCTGCACCTGGTCGACCACGCGCTGCACGATCGATTCGGGCACCGGGTCGGCCCAGTCCATCGAGTCGATGTTCCACATGATCGATTTCAACCCGGCTTCGTTGAGCAGCTGCAGGCCTTCGGCGTTGCGCGCGCCATACGGGAAGCGGAACAACGGGGCGCGCTTGCCGTCCACGTGCTTGAGCAGGGTGTCGGTGCCCAGCACCTGTTGCCGCAATGCATCGCCGGTGGTGCGCGACAGCTGCGCGTGGGTGAGGCTGTGGTTGCCCACCGCGTAGCCCTGCTCCATCAGGCTGCGGCTGATCGCGGCCATCGGGCCCAGCTTGACCTTGCCATCGGCCTGCACTTCGCCCAGGTTGCGGCCAACCTCGAAGAACACGCCGGGCACGTCATAGCGCTGCAGGATGGCCACTACTTCATCGGTGTAGGCCTTGTGCGGGCCATCGTCGAAGGTGAGCACCACCGTCTTGGCCGGCAGGTCGCGGCCGAAGATTTCGCGGTCGCTGTCCTGCATCGACATCGGGTACGGCTCGATCACCCCGTAGTCGCGCAGGATCGTGTCGCGGCGGTACTGCCGGTGCAGGTGGGCGATGTAGTCCTCCCACTTCTCGCGCTTGAGCGCGATGGACCGGGTGCGGTCGAAGCGACTGAAGATGCCGGTGAGTTCCTGGTTGTAGTTGCGCTCGATCTGATCCAGCGCCTCCAGGTCTTCGCCGATGCGCTGGTGCAGTTTCACCGCCGGCAGCGAGGAATCCTGGCCGACACGTTCATGCAGGTCGCGCAACACTTCGCGGAAGGCCAGGCGGTCGGCATCGAACAGCGCCGGGTCCGATTCGATGTAGTCCAGCACCGTGCCAAGCGTGGCAAAGCGCTGCGGGCTGGGGCTGCGCAGCAGCGTGTCGACGCGGGCAGCGATGGCCGCGCGCTGTTCCAGCCCATCGTGGAACAACTGCTGGCCGATGCGGCTGGAGGTGGCGCGGTCGGCCGGGCTCTGCTGTGCCTCATCGGCCAGCAGCACGATGATGCGGCGGTGGCCGTCGAGTTGTTTCTGCAGCGCGGCCAGCAGTGGCGCGGCGGTGGGATCGGTGCCGGTTGCCGCCGCGACGCTGTCCTGGTGGGGCGCGGCCGTATTGTCTGCGCCCTGTTGGCTGCACCCGACGGCAGCCAATGCCAGCAGCACGGGCAGGAACAGGCGGAACAGCGACGACGCACGCGGCATGGCAGGCTCGGAAAGCAGAAGGTTCAGTGCCGGCGATTCTACCCCCGGCATGCGAAAAGCCCGCCATTTGGCGGGCTTCTCAGGAGCAGCCGACCAACGGTCGGCTCTACTTCTTTTTCACCGGGGCAGTCACCGCCGGCAACGGTTCGCCGCCGTGGCGCTTGGTCATCCACCACTGCTGCAGCAGGCCCAGGCCACCGTTGACCACCCAGTACAACACCAGGCCGGACGGCATGAAGGCCATCATGACGCCGAACACCAGCGGCATCATCTGCATCATCTTGGCCTGCATCGGGTCCATGCCCGGGGCCGGGGTCAGCTTCTGCGTGGCCCACATCACCGCCACGTTGATCACCGGCAGGATGAAGTACGGGTCGCGCGCGGTCAGGTCCTGGATCCAGCCCAGCCACGGCGCCTGGCGCAGTTCCACCGATTCCACCAGCACCCAGTACAGCGCGAAGAAGATCGGCATCTGGATCAGGATCGGCAGGCAGCCGCCCATCGGATTGATCTTCTCTTTCTTGTACAGCTCCATCATCGCGGTCTGGAACTTCTGGCGGTCATCGCCATAGCGTTCCTTCAACTGCGCGATGCGCGGCTGGAAGCGGCGCATCTTGGCGCCACTCTTGTACTGCACCGCCGACAGCGGATACAGCACCATCTTCAGCAGCACCACCAGGCCCACGATGGCCCAGCCCCAGTTGTTGACCAGCTTGTGAACCTGGTCCAGCACCCAGAACAGGCCCTGGCCGATCATCGCCATCATCGGGAAGCGGCTGTAGTCGACCACGCGGTCCAGGCCCGGCACGTCTTCCTTGGCGAGCAGGTTGACCAGCTTCGGGCCCACCCACAGGCGCGCTTCGGTGCTGACCTGCTGGCCCGGGGCCACGGTGAAGGCCGGGCCGGTGGCCTGGATCTGGTCACGGCCATCGTGCTGGGACAGCATGTAGTTGGCGGCCTGGTCCTTCTGCGGGATCCACGCGGTGAAGAAATGGTGTTGCAGCATCGCCACCCAGCCACCGGTGACCTGCTGGTTCAGCGGGCCATCGTCCAGGTAGTCCTTGAAGGCACGCCGCTGGTACTTCTTCTCGGCGTCATACCAGGTAGCGCCATTGAAGCTGAAGGAATCGGGGTTGGTCATGCTGCGCGACAGGATCGTCGGGCTGCGGTCCAGGGTGCGGTAGACATAGCCGCTCCACGGCGCGGCGCCGGCGTTGATCACCTCGTCCTTCACCTTCACCGCGTACTCGTTGCGGCTGACGGTGTAGGTGCGGCGGATGCTGACGCCATTGGGACCGTTCCACACGAACGGCACCTGCAGCTGGTCCTGGCCCTTGGCCAGTTCAAGCTGGGCCTTGTCGCCGACCAGCGTGAAGCCGTTGGCTTCAGGCACCGGCATGCTCTTGTCCTGGCTGGTCCAGCCACTCACCGCGCGGTACGGGTGGGTAGCGTCTTCGGTCAGCAGGCGCACCGGCGGGCTGCCGTCAGCCTTGGTCTGCGGGAACTGCAGCAGCTCGGCGTCCAGCACCGTGCCGCCATCCAGTACCAGGCGCAGCACATCGGTGGTGATCGTCACCCGGGCAGCGCCGGCCTGGGCCGGCGTACCGGCCTGGACGGCGGGCGCGCTTCCGGGCGCATGCGGCACCACGGCGCCCGGGACGGTACCGGTCGCGCCGGGCACGGTTGCCTGGGTCTGGGCGGCCACCGGCGTGGTCACCGGTGCGGCCTTGTCGCGGCCCCACTCCATCCACAGCAACACGGCCACCATCAGCCAGGCAAAAATCAGGAAAACGCGGGTCTGGTTCATCAGCGTGCAGGCTCGACGTGGCCAGCAGGTGATGCCGGCTCGGACTGGGAAAGGGATTCAACGCCCAGGGGCGGCGGCATTGTGCCGTCCGCAGCCGGCAGGGGCAATGCGCCAAGGCGGCGCAGCAGGCGTTCAAAGGCCTGGCGGATCTCATTGTTGCTGGCGGTACGGGCAGCGCTGCGGGCGACGACGACAAAATCGCCGGCACTCATCCACGGCCGTAGGTGGCGTGTGGCATCGCGCAGCACACGCTTTACTCGGTTGCGACCCACGGCACGGGGATCGACTTTGCGCGACACGGCCAGACCCAGCCTGGCCGGAGAATCACTCTTCAGCCAGTGCAGGGTCATCAGCGGGTCGGACACACGGCGGGCGCCGTTGAAGACCGTTGTATATTCGGCACGCGTACGAACCCGCGCTGAGCGAGGAAATCGCTTGCGCGGGTCGGAACTGCTCACAGTCAGGATTGCGTCTGCCGCAGGAAGCGGCATCGCAATCAAGCGCTCAGGACTTTACGGCCCTTGGCGCGGCGACGCGACAGGATCTTGCGGCCGTCAGCGGTCTTCATACGGGCACGGAAGCCATGGTCGCGCTTACGCTTGAGGTTGCTGGGTTGGAAAGTGCGCTTGGTGGCCATGCGGGCCTCTATATGAAGGGGACGGAAAGAGCCGGAAATTGTATAGAGCTCATCACGGTGCCGTCAAGTGCTGTGCTCTACGGGATTTCATCGGGCTGTGCAATAGCTGTGGATCATTTTGTGAATAACTTCGGGACAACCATTCCCGGCCCACCCCGTCGGTGGTAGTCTGCGCCATCCATTCTTCCCCCTTCCGGCCTGCGGTGCGGCGGTTTCCTACGCCTATACGCTGGCCTCAGACGATTATTGCCG